>JBFLXF010000091.1:0-7153 GCA_040757515.1 Actinomycetota bacterium | reverse complement strand
GTCCCCCGGTGCCGGAGATCTCCATCCGCTCGCGCCGCTCCGAGGAGATGCTGCACGAGACGACGCCCAGTCCTCCGTCGAACTCCAGCACGCCCGCGAGCTCCCGGTCGGCGCCCCCGGAGTCGAAGCGGGCGAACGCTGAGGCTCTAAGCGGCTCGGCGCCGAAGGCGAGCCTGAGCCCGCTAACGCAGTAGCAGCCCACGTCGCCCAAAGAGCCGCCGCCCAGAGATCCCACGCCGCGCACATCCTCCGGATCGTCGAGCCGGTGCCCGAACTGGGCTATGACCTGCCGCACCTCCCCGATGGCTCCGCCCGCGAGCAGTTCCCGCAACCGGGTCGTCTGCGGGTGGAAGCGGAACATGAAGCCCTCCATCAGCGCGAGGCCGGCCCGCGCTGCCGCGTCCGTTGCCCTCTGTGCGTCTGCGGCGTTCAGGGAGAAGGGCTTCTCGCAGAGCACGTGCTTTCCTGCTTCAAGAGCCCGCAGCGTCCAGCCGGTGTGCATGGAGTTGGGTAGGGGGATGTAGACGGCCTCGACGTCCGGGTCCGCGAGCAGGCTCTCGTATCCGTCGTAGAGGCGGGCCTCCGGGGCAACCTCCCGTACCCGGGCGGCCTTCCCGCCGGCGCGGGTGGCGACCGCAAAGATCTCTACGGCTCCGGTTCTGTCCGCAGCGGGGATGATGCCGCCGAGGGCGATGCGAGCGGCGCCGAGTATCCCGAGGCGCAGCGGGGAGTGATGCAAGGGGTACCCTCCTTTCGCCAACGACGCGGATTATACGGGGTCTCAGGGGCGGCGGGACGCTATCGGCGATCCCGCTTCAATCTCCTCGCGACACGGCTCAGGGATTCGCGAGACTCCGCGGCGCCGGAGGGCTCTTCTGCGGACGATCCGCCTTCGGGCGCGTCCCTGTCCTCGCGGGGCGTCTTCTCGCCCTCGTCCTTGCCACCGGGGATGTGCCACTCGATCACCTGGTTCATCTCGGCGCCGACGAGCATGATCACGGCCGAGTAGTAGATGTAGAGCATCAGGATGATCACGCCGGCTAGTGAGCCGTAGGTTGCGTTGTAGGAGCCGAAGTTGCCCACGTAATAGGAGAACGCCAGCGAGAAGAGGAGCCAGAAAGCGAAGGCGAGCACGGCGCCCGGGCTGATCCAGCGCCACCTCTGCTCCGCCGCCGGGGCGAAGTAGTAGATGAGGGCGAAGGCGAGGAGCACGACGGCGGCGACTATGGGCCACTGTACGACCGTCCACACCACCCCGAAGACGCCTCCGAGTCCCACAAGGTCGGCGAGTCCCCCGCCGAACGAGCGGCCGAAGACGACGATGAGGAGCGCGGCGAGCAGCAGAACGATGACCGCGAGCGAGATGAAGATGGAGATGCCGTACTTCTTCCAGAACGGTCTGTCCTCCTCCACCTCGTACATCACGTTCATCGCTTCCATCACCGATCGAAACGCCCCTGAGACGCCCCAGAGGGCCAGGAGGATGGAGACGATCGCCCCGAGGGTGAAGGCGCTCTCGGCCTGGCTCTGCGTCAGGGGCAGCAGCTGGTTCCGGATAAAGACCGTAGCCGTCGGCGGGAGCACGCCGGAGAACTCTTCGAGCATCGTTTGCACCAGGCTCGTGGCGTTGAAGAGCCCGAGCAGCGAGAGCAGGAAGGTGAAGAACGGGAAGATGGCGAACAGCGCCTTGTACGTGAGGTTGCCCGCGAAGGCCATCACGTGGTCCTCGCCCACCTCCTTGAAGGTGAGCTTGAAGAAGTCTACCATCCCCAGGTCCCGCGTCATGGGGACCTCGGCCTGGTTACCCGCTCGTTCGGCTTTGCTCAGCAGTCGCCTGCCCGGTATCTTCATATGTCTCGGTCTCCTCGGGTGCTCTGGTTGTCGGCTGTCGCTTTACTTACCCCGAAACCTTCCGGCATATCCAGGAGGCTTCGCCTTCGGGTACGATACCGGAGCTGGTATCCGGCGGATAAGGAGCGCTGATGACAGAGAAGCAGGACAGGGACGTCGAGAGGGTCTACTCCACCTCCGAGTTCGTGGTGAAACTGCGCCGGCTGGCAGACGCCTTGGAGAAGGGCGAGAGGTTTGAGATCCAGGTGGCGGGCGAGAGGATCTACGTCCCCGCCCGAGCGGAGTTCAACGTCGAGCACGAGCGCGACGGCGACGAGGAGGAGATCGAGTTCCAGCTCAAGTGGACCAACCGCTGATCGGTCCTCGGAGTACTCGTCTCATGCCGGTAGTGGGTACCGGGGGGCGGCACTTCACGGTCGCGGTCTTTGTGGCGTGGGAGGGACGGGTGCTCCTGCACCGTCACCGGAGGCTTGGGATGTGGCTCCCTCCCGGGGGGCACATCGAGCCCGGGGAGCTGCCCGACGAGGCGGCCGTGCGCGAGGTCTTCGAGGAGACGGGGCTGAGGGTGAAGCTCGTGGGTGAGAGGCGCGAGGACGTGGAGGACCCGGTGCAGCTATGCCGGCCCGCAGGCGTGCAGCTGGAGCGCATAGCCCCCGGCCACGAGCATGTGGACCTGATCTACTTCGCCGCTCCCGCCGGTTATACCGCCGTCCGCGAGGAGTTCTCGGCCGACAGGGTGGGCTGGTACGGCCCGGATGACTGGCCCTGCATGGAGGTTTATGATGAGGTGCGGGGCTGGTGCGAGAGGGCTCTCGCGGCGTTGGGGACGCCGGGCTACGGGTCCGAGCAGTCGCGTCGGTAGCCGCAGTTGGGACAGACGAGCTTGCAGTGCAGACCGTACATCTGCCCGCCGCAGATCTCGCACTCCTCGGTTCGTGGTTCGCGGGGCGCGGACCCGGTTTGTGTGTCCCCGTTGCGCTCCTCGTCCATGCCGTTGAGTATACGGGAGCGCGGGAGCCTCCACACCGGGAGATCGGTGGGAGGCCTTCTATCTGGGGAAGCGTAGCGGCAGGATCCTCTCCAGGCGGGCGGCGCTCAGGGTCTTGAGGGCCGGATAGGAGAGTACCCTCCGGGCCTGAAGGAGCGTGGTCGAGAGGGCGTCGGTGAGCACCCGCAGGGTGGCGAGGCTCTGCTGCAGCTCCGCGATGCGAACCGGGAGTCTTGCGGCGCGGATCTCCAGGGTAGAGAGCCTCTCTTCCACCTCTCCGGTGCGCCTTGCGAGCCGGGCGACTTCCTCGTCTAGCCGGAGATGCAGGGCGAGGCGCGCGCGCCTGTAGCGCAGCCAGGCCCGCAGGGCGGAGACTGCCGAGGCCAGCGCCAGGAGAGCGCCCACCGCGATGAGGAGCCAGAGTAAGACGAACATCGTGATGGTCACGGTAACACGCCCTTCGTCGCCTTTACAAATTTCGCGCAGGTGATACACTCTTCAGCGCGACGCGGGGTGGAGCAGTCTGGTAGCTCGTCGGGCTCATAACCCGAAGGTCGCGGGTTCAAATCCCGCCCCCGCTACTACCGGCCTCGGGAAACCGGGGCCTTTGTTTTTTTCGCGTTCTGCGCTAACGGGCGCCGTGCCGCCGGCGCGGAGTGTGAGACTCTGCTTCCGGGAGGGAGCGGTGCTGGGTGTTTGCCCGCGCTACCGGCTTCCGGTATAGTCGTGCGGGGCCCGGAAAGGGCTCTCTAAGGGCCGGGCGGGGAGAAGCCCGGTCGGCAGACACTACGGGCAAGGGGAGGATGCCTATGCGGGAGGATCGGGATCCCGTAGACCGCGGAGCCTGGCGCGCGGGGGGCCGCGCCGGTCCCGGTCGGAGGGTCTACCTGGTTCGGCGGCTCGTCGCTCTTCTGGTTCTCCTGGTTGTTCTGGTGTTCGTCGTGCCGCGTGCCTGCCAGGCGCTCTTCGCGGCCTCCGAAGACCCCGGCGTGCGCTCGCAGGGGGATGTCGGTATCGCGGAGAGGGGAAGGACCGCCTCCGGGGACGACGGACCCGAAGCCGCCGCAGAGGCCCCGGGGGTCATAGACGGCACGACCGGTGCGGGCCCGATGCCCAATGGCGCCTCCGATGCATCCGGTGTCGGGGAGGATTCCGGACGATCTCTCTCCCAGGCTACGCACGGTTCGAGAGCGGAGACCGCAGAGCGGAGAGGGGTCATGGCCTCTGCCGCGCCGTCGCCGGACGCAGCGGAGATCAAAAGGGAGGCCGCGAGCCGCCGCGCAGGTGGCGCCGCCCTGGCATCCGCAGTCGGGTCAGGCCCTGTAGAGCGGACCAAGAGTATGGTCCGCAGCGCGGCCGCGATCCCCTCAGACCGCGCCGCTGAGGTCCCGGCGTTCACGTCCGGGGCGGGGGCTCCAGAGCGGGTCTCTCTCCCCGACGGCGAGCCCGTCACGCCGGCGGAGAGTCCGGATGCCTCGGCCCCGGCGGCTCAGGAGACGCCTCTCACGAAAGGCGCGGCCTCTTACGGGTCCGTGCCGGAGACGACCGGTACGGGTGCGCCGGTTGCGGATGCGCCGGTTGCGGATGCGCCGGTTGCGGGTACGCCTGCCGCCCGGCCCGGGGCCGGGCTGGCGGAGTATTCCCCGCAGCCGGTAGCGCCGGTTCTGTCCCCGGCGTCCGCTGGCACTGCCTCCGACGCGAGGGCTCCGGAGGCGCGCTCTGCCGCGAGGGTGCGCGTCGGTCCGGCGGGGGCTGCGGCAACCGCCGGTGGGGCCGGAGCCGTGGCCGGCGGCTCCGGCCGGGCTCTCGCCGGCGGCGTGTCGGTGAAGGCTTCGGCCGGGGAGGTCGCCGTGGATGTCTCAGGCCAACGCCGCAAGGGCGCGCTGCGCAAGGATGCGCAGCGTAAAGCCGCGGGGGCTATCGCCAAAGCGGAGGCTATGCTTCAGGGGCTCGAGTAGCGAAGAGGCCTCTCTCCTCGGGTGCTCGTCGAGAAGGCGTACTCGGCGCGCGAGAGGTCCCTCGCGAACTCGAGGAAGACGGAAATGAGTCTCCCGGTTACGGAGCCCGGTCTTTCACGGAGGTGAATGGAAAGCGGTCCGGGAGGAAGCCGAAGGGCCAGCCTTTCGCGCCTATTACCGGCACCTTCACGCTCCCTGGCACCTTCACGCTTCGGACGCCGGCGTTCTGTGAGGCGCCAGTGCCGCCGGTCTGGGTGTTGCCGGATCCGCGCGTGGCGGCGGCGAAGTCCACGCGTCCGTGGCCGTAGAAGCGGTCCCTGCCGCGGGGGCCGAGATCTCTGGCGGTAGCCTGGATGCGTCTGCGGATGGCCGGCGCTTCCCTGCCCTGTTCGGCGAGCAGGCCGGCGAGTGCCGCGACCTGCGGGGCGGCGAGGCTCGTGCCGCTCTGGGCGCCGTAGGCGCGGGGCGGTTGAGTGGAGAGGATGCCGGTGCCGGGCGCGGCCACGTCTATAGTCGGCCCATAGCTGGAGAAGCTCGCCCGCCGGTCCTGCCGGTTCGTCGCCGAGACGGAGATCACGTTCCGGTAAGCCGCCGGGTACTGTGCCCGGGCGTCGCCCGCGTTACCTGCGGCGGCGACCACCACCACACCCGACCGCCAGGCGCGGTTGATCGCCCTCTCCAGTACGGCGCTCTCCTCTGGTCCGCTGAACGAGAGGTTCATGACCTCCGCGCCGCGGCTCACGGCCCAGTTGATCCCCTTTATGACGTTCTTGTCGTCGAAGGAGCTCTGATCCGCTATCTTGGCGACGATGAGGCGGCAGGAGGGACAGGAGCCGGCGACGCCCCGACCGTTGTCGGGGGCCGCCGCGATGACGCCTGCGACGTGAGTGCCGTGACCGACCTCGTCGTCGGCCGTGCCGTCGCCGTCCACGAAATCACGCTGGGCGGAGATCTTGCCCCGCAAGTCGGGGTGTCCGGGGGCGATGCCGGAGTCTATGACGGCTACCCGCACGCCCTTGCCCCGGGCTCTGTTCCATGCCGAGGGGGCGCCGACCTTCCGCAGGTGCCACTGCTCCCGGAAGCGGGGGTCATTTGGGACGAAGCTGAAGCTGCGGACGTAGTTGTAATCCACCGCCGCGACGGCTGGATCTCTCTCCAGCCGTTCCTTCTTCCTGGCCAGAAGCCGTTCGCGGACCGCCTCCGAAGGTCTCGCTTTGATCTGCGGAAACTCCACGAGTTCGGCGTCCACGAGCGGGAGCCGCTCCTCCACCTCCCCGCCGATCTCTCTCGCGAGTTCGCTCGCCGCGCCGGTCGGCGCGTCTTCCTTATAGGCGACCAGAAGCTCGCCGGGGACATACGGAGCCCCGGCTTCGGTCTCGTCTATACGCGCCGGAGCCTGCGCTCCGGCTCCCGGCGCGAATGCCAGGAAGCATGCGAGTGCCGTCACCGCCGCGATGATGGCCAGCTTCGATTCTCTGCCGCGCCGCGCGAGTCTCGCCACCAGGAACCGCCTTTCCTCGATCTCCCGGAGGCCCTCTCTTGGAACCCCCTCCAGACTCCTTCAACATACTAGACGGCTCGCACGCGCATTTGAACCCCGGCAGACGCGCGCGGGATAAACTTCGCTCATGGCCGAAGACTCTTTCGTGCGTCTCGTGAGGCTTACGGCGCAGAGATACGGCATGGACCTCTCGCGCCCTCTCGTGATGGTGTCCGGCGGCCCGGACTCAGTGGCGCTCCTGCGGACACTGCTCGAGATGGGAGCCGACCTCGCCGTCCTGCACGTGGACCACGGCCTGCGCGGCGAGGAGTCGCGCGCGGACGCAGAGTTCGTGAGCGGGCTGTGCGGGCGTCTCGGGGTGCGTTGCGAGGTGCGGCATATCGGGCTGAAAGAGGGTCCCAACCTGCAGGAGCGCGCCCGTGAGGAGCGGCTCCGGTTAGCGCGCGAGACGGCCGGGAGATTGGGTATGGACGCCATCGCCACCGGGCACACCGCCGATGACGTGGCCGAGACGGTTCTCTTGAACCTGGCGCGCGGCGCCGGGCTGCGCGGGCTCGCGGGCATCCCGCCGGTCCGCGGGCCGTTCGTGCGCCCGCTCATAGAGCGCGGCAGGCGCGAGGTTCTGTCTTATCTCGAGCGTCTCGGGCAGCCCTACCGCACCGACCCGACGAACCTCATTGGCAAGTACGCCCGCAACCGGGTTCGCCTGGAGGTCATGCCGGTGCTGGAGCGCCTGCACCCTGGAGCCGCGCGCAACATCGCCCGCGCCGCGGCCCTTGTCCGCGAGGACCTGGACGCCCTGGAGAGACTGGTCTCCGGCGCCGTCGAGGAGCGGGCGGGCGAGGCGGTCGTCCG
>JBFLXF010000090.1:0-7160 GCA_040757515.1 Actinomycetota bacterium | reverse complement strand
GTAAGATACGGAGATGACTCGTTCGGCCAGCGTGAGCGAAGGGTCGTCTGCGTACGGTGCCATCAGGAAGACCCATGACAATACCCCTACACCCACGGCGACAAGGGCAGCGTCGATCAGACTGCCGCGCTCGCGGCCCGGAGCGCGTTGCCAGATCATGGCCGCCAGCCCGCTCGCTATAAGCGGGTAGGCCAAGAGATACAGAAAGTCGGCCACCGAAGGAAACGGCGACTCCACACCGAGCACCCACTCGTAGAAGCTCCACACAAGGTCGCCCGCTACAAACAGCACAAGGCCCCCGGAGATCAGCCACCAGGGCAGCGCCCACCGCGGACGGTGGACCAGAATGCCGGCCACTACGGCAACCGCCGCACCACTGCTGACGAGAATGTACAGAACCTCCCGGGCAAATGCTTCGGAGAGCAGAGAGTAAGCCCCGGCGGCAAGCATGCCGGTCAGCAGGTAGATCCACCATGCCTTCAGAGAGACGCCGGTCGTCGCTTCACCTAGCGCGGATAGTTTCACGCGCCCGCATGCCTCCGGACGACCGGGCGCCCGATTCTCAAGTCCATCTAAATCCTTATCCGATCATTCACACGGACCGCCGCGTCTTGCAGCGGAGCCGCTGGCCTGTATGACGCTACGGTGAATATCGAACGCGCGCGCAAAGACCTTTAATCTCACAGAACGGAGGAGAGCGGGTGAGGGGAATCGAACCCCCATCGCCAGCTTGGAAGGCTGGAGCTCTACCATTGAGCTACACCCGCAAGGCGCGGCCTCGAAAACGGCGGTCGGGGCGAGAGGATTTGAACCTCCGACCCCCTGCTCCCAAAGCAGGTGCGCTACCAGACTGCGCCACGCCCCGCCGGAGACCGGGGTTCAGTATATCAAAGGGCGCCGGCAGGTCACGAGATGACGGCCGCCGGGGCGACGACGCTTATCTCTTCGTCGAGAAAGCGGCTGCCCAGAGCGGCGAACTCCTCGGGGTCGGCGCTGCACACGTAGGTGGCCCTCCCACCATCGGTGGTATCCTGCGGGCGGCGCAGGTAGCCGCGGCGGGAGAGGATGCGGCCCACCTCCAGGGCCGTCTGTCCGGCGGAGGAGATCAGACGCACCTCCGGACCGAGAATGCGGTTTATCGTGGCGGAGATGAGCGGGTAGTGGGTACAGCCCAGAATCACGGCGTCTGCCCGCCGCTCGATCAGCGACTCCAGGTAGACTCGCGCGACGGCCTCAAGCTCTGGGCCCTCGGTTATCCCGCGTTCGATGAGGGGCACGAACTCCGGACACGCCTGCTCGTAGACCTCGACCCCGGCATCCATCAGATGCACCGCCTTGGCGTACGCCCGACTCTTTACCGTGGCCTGGGTGGCGAGAACGCCGACACGCCGGTTGCGCGTCTCCAGAACCGCCGCCCGCGCGCCCGGCTCTATCACCCCGACTATCGGGACGTCGAACGATCTCTGCAGCGTCTTGAGCGCCGCCGCGGTCGCGGTGTTGCAGGCTATCACGACCAGCTTCACGTCCAGGCTAACGAGGTAGCGCACGATCTCGAAGGCGAACCATCGCACCTCCGCGAGATCGCGCACCCCGTAGGGTACCCTCGCAGTGTCCCCGAAGTAGATAGTGTGCTCGTAGGGCAGGCGGTCCCGGATCTCCTTGAGGACCGTCAGCCCTCCAACCCCGGAGTCGAATACGCCTATCGGTCGAGAATCGCTCACGGGGCATAAGTATAGCCGTTCGCGGAAACGATTCTCCCAGAGCTACCCGGACGAAGAAGGCCACCAACCCGGGTGGCCTCAAGCAGTGGAGGCGGCGGGACTCGAACCCGCGTCCGCGAACGCGCCGTCCGTGAGATTGTACGAGCGTCGCACCCGGTTTCTTTTCGCCTTCCCCTGCAGACCGGGGCGCCGCAGGGGGGCTAGCCCGTTGGGTGTCCCCCCGAAGTCCCGGAGCCAGAACCCCGAGGGTGAGCCCACTACATGACACCGGTAGACCGAGCCGTGGGCCGCCCGGACCGATGGGCTACCAGTTTAGTTAGGCAGCCAGAGCCACTTCGTCGTTGGCGTGTATCTTTAGGTGCCGGCGTTTAACGAGTCTCCAGCAAACTCGGCTCGTCTCACGAGACGCAGACCGCTCACGTCGAAGCCGGTACGCCCCCTTGACGGCAGATATTTTACCACGAGGGTGGGGGGTTCCAAACGCACGGGAGGCTCTCCCTAGCGGCGCAGCCGCTCCTTCATGGCGCGTTCCATCTCGCGCTCGGCGGTCTTTCGGGCGATCTCGCGGCGCTTGTCGTACTGTTTCTTGCGGCTGGCGACGGCGATCTCGAGCTTGATCAGGCCGTTCCTCCCGTAGAGCCTAAGAGGGATGATGGTCTTACCTTCCTCCTGACTCTTTCCGGCGAGGCGGTCTATCTCTTTTTTGTGCAGCAGCAGCTTGCGTTCGCGGGTGGGGAGCTGTTCCCGGTGGGTGGCGTTCTCGTAGGGCGAGATGTGCGCCCCGAGCAGGTAGGCCTCCCCGCCCCTCACACGCACATAGCTCTCCTTCAAGTTCGCCCTTCCTGCGCGCACGGACTTAACCTCCGGTCCGGTCAGCGAGATGCCGGCCTCGTAGGTCTCCTCGATGTTGAAGTCGTGCGCCGCCTTTCTGTTGCGCGCGAAATCCGTCACAGCCTTCTCACCACCCTGAGTTCGGCACGCTGCAACAACGGCAGAACGTCGAGCAATTCTACCAGAACCCGGTCCCCCACCCGGTAGGAGACACCGATCTCATCGTTCGAGAGCACGACGCCGTTAGGCTCCAGCTCCCACCACCCGGGGAGCTTGCTGACGTGCACCATCCCGGTCGCGCCGGTCTCAAGCTCCACGAAGAGACCGAAGGCCGCCGTGCTGACGACCGTGCCCTCGAACGTCTCCCCTATCCGGTCGCGCATTAACCACATCAGGGTGTACTCGTCTGCGGTGCGCTCGCAGATCATGGAGCGGTACTCCCGCTCGGAGATGTGCGCGGCGACACCCTCCAGGTCATCGGGCATCTCGTCGCCGAGCAGCGCGCGGTGCACGAGCACGTCGGCGTAGCGCCGGATCGGGGAGGTGAAGTGCGCGTAGTCCTCGAGCGCCAGCCCGTAGTGGCCGGTGGGCTGCGGCGAGTAGAACGCGCGGGGGATGGAGCGCAAAATCAGGTAGCTCACCGCGTCGTTCTTGGCCATCTGCGCTATCGTGCCGAGATTCTCCGGCGTCGGCTCGACGCGCAGCCCAACCGCCGCGAGACGCTCACCGAGCAGTTCCAGATCCTCGGTATCGGGCCTCTCGTGTACCCGGAAAACCCCGCCGGAACGCGCCTCCTTTCGGCGCAGCATCCTGGCGACAGCCTGATTGGTCAGGATCATCAGCTCCTCGATCAGGTCTCTCCCCGGCGTGGACCTTCTGACCCTTGCCGCGAACGGCACCCCGTCCTCGTCTATCTCGTACTCGGGCTCTTTGCCGCCGAGCTCCAGCTTGCCTCGCCTCGCCGCGTTAATCTTGAGGCGTCTCGTCAACTCGAAGGCCGCCTTCACGAGCGCGCTCTGCTCGATCTCCGCCTCCCCACGCAGGAAGGCGTCCACACCCTCGTAGGTCAGCCGGGCATCGCTGGCGATGAGGCTTCTGTACGCCCGCGCCGAGCGAGTCTCACCCCTCTCGCCGACCTCCATCTCTACCGTCACGGCGGCCCGCTCCTCCCGCGGCCTCAAGGAGCATACGTCGGAGGAGAGCCGGTGCGGTAGCATGGGGGCGACGGTCCCCGGCAGGTAGACCGAGTTACCGCGGTAGGCAGCCTGCCCGTCGAGCGCACCGCCGGGCTCGACGTAATGCGTAACGTCGGCGATGTGCACCCAGACCCGCCATCCGCTCCCCGTACGCTCAACGGTGATGGCGTCGTCGAAGTCCTTCGCGTCCTCGCCATCTATGGTGACGGTCGGAAGATGGCGGAGGTCCTGACGGTCCCCTAGATCCCTCCCGGCGACCCTCTCCGCCTCTTCCTCGACCCTCGGCGGGAAGGTCTCCGCGGTGCCGATGGAGGCGAAGAGTGCCTCATAGACGCTGCGAGGGTCGGTAGACGGTCCGATCACGCGCCGCACCTCGCCGCGCAGCGAGCGATCCTTCTCGCGAGCGTTGATGATGACGATGTCGCCCGCCTCAGCACCCCGGCGCAGCTTACGCGCAACCAGAACCGGGCGCCGCTCCTCAACGAAGAGCGGGTCCGCGACCGAGTACTTCCCCCGGCGCACCAGCAGAGCCGGCAGTATCAGCGGGTTCCTCCGTGTCTAGGGGTTAGGGAGAACACACATTGAGTCTACCATGCAGCGGGCATCAGGCTTCAGGTGAGGCGTGCGGGGGAGCGAAACCTTGCGGCGGCCGCGAGGCTCCGGGCCACGCTTCTCCATCGGTTCAGGAGCCCTTCGGGCGAACGGCGCAGAACTGAAATCCGAAGTCTCTAGACTTTCAAGAAGCGCGTCACCGAGAGAAAGCTTCCGACGACACCGATGATCACGCCGACGGCTACGAGCACGGCGAGAATCAGGACCGTGTTCACCGCGGAGGCGCTTATCGGGACGAACGGCAGGGCTTCCTCAGACCAGTCTACAAACAGATAGTTCAGCCACACTATGACGAGCGCAGCGAGCCCCGCTCCGATGAGCCCTTGCACCAGGCCCTCGAAGACGAACGGCGTCCTCACGAAGCCGTCCGAGGCGCCGACGAGCTTCATCACCTCTATCTCCTTGCGCCGGGCGAAGATGGAGAGCCGGATGGCGTTGGAGATCAGCAGTACGCTTGAGATGAGGAACAGTGCCGTCGCCGCGTAGAGGCCCCAGGTGAGGTAGCTCGTTACGGTGTTCAGGCGCTCGATGGTCTGCTGCGGATAGCTGAGATCCCCGGCGGAGATGTTCAGCTCGCTCTGAAGCCTTTCGGCTACGGCGTCGGACCTCTCGGGGTCGTCGAGTTGCACCTGTATGGAGGCCGGGAGCACGTCCTCGCTCAGATCCTCATAGATCGCCGGCTGGTCCTCGAAATCCTCCTTGAACTTCGCCAGCGCTTCCTCCTGAGAAACGTAGGTTGCGCTCGCCACCCCCGGCCAACCCTCAACTTCTTCGATGACGCCCTCTACCTCATCCTGCTTCATGTCCTTGGGCAGGAACGCCTCCACGCTCACATCCTGCTCGACAGCCCCGATCATTCCCTTCACATGGGCGCTCACCAGCAGCCCGACGCCCAGGATAAGAATGCAGATGAACGTCGTGGTCATGGCGGTAACGCTCATGAGGAGGTTGAGACGAATGTTCTTGACCGCCTCGCGCAGAAAGAAACCCAGGTTAAACCTCATCGGCGTACGCCCCCTTGACCCTGTCACGTACGATGCGGCCGTCTTCAAGGGCCACGACCCGCTTGCGCATCACGTCCACCATCTCCTTATCATGGGTCGCGACCAGGACGGTGGTGCCTATGCGGTTGATGCGGTGCAAGAGCTGCATGATCCCGACCGAGGTATCCGGGTCGAGGTTCCCGGTTGGCTCGTCGGCGATCAGAATCGGTGGCTGTGAGACGAAGGCTCGCGCGATAGAGACGCGCTGCTGCTCGCCCCCGGAGAGCTGATCCGGGTACTTGCCCATCTTGTCCGAGAGGCCCACCAGGTCCAGGATCTGTGGCACCTTAGTGCGGATGGCGCGGCGCCGCTGGCCGGTGACCTCCATGGCGTAGGCGACGTTCTCGGCGGCCGTCTTGTTCGGGAGCAGCTTGAAGTCCTGGAAGACGCACCCGATGTTGCGCCGGTGGCGCGGTATCTTGCGTCTCGGAATCGAGGAGAGCCTCGTGCCGTTGACGTAGATCGCCCCCGCCGACGGCTCCATCTCCTTGAGAATCAGGCGCACCACCGTGGACTTCCCGGAGCCGCTCGGTCCGACCAGGAAGACGAACTCGCCCGGCTCTATCTCCAGGTTGATGTGCTCTAGCGCGACCGTGTCGTTGCCAAAGACCTTGGTGACGTTATCGAAGCGGATCATTACCTCTCCAGAAATATCTGTGTCGGCTTCGCCCGCAGGCTCGCGCGACGACGCCCCCCTTCGTCAAGGCCCCGCCGGCCACCGGAGACCTTAGCAACAAAGATCGTGGTTATCAACCGGCGGGCCCGCCGAGCGGCAGGCTCTGAATTCTCCCGGAGAGGACCAGACGTGCCTCCTTCGCCTCTGCGTCCTCTATCTCGATACCGTACGGCAGGTCATCCAGCGGGTAGGCGAACTCGGTGCCGGCAAGCAACTCGCGGGAGACCTTCTCCGGAAGCCTCACCCCGAACGCCGCCACCTCCTCCGGCTCGAAGACGAGATCCTGCCCGTCGAGCCGGAAGTCTCCCTCGATGGAGAGGGGCACCTCGATGCCGACTACGTCCGCCCCAAGTCTTACCGTCGCCCCCGACTCGGAGACATCCACGCCCTCTATGGGCATATCTCCGGTTTCGGCGTCGGCGATCCGGGTCAGATTACGCTCGGAGAGGACTATGCTGATTGTACCGGAGAGCGGCTCCCGGCTGCGGAAGGAGCCGCTGCGCACACTCCGGGACACATCCACGTCGAACGGTTCGAGGTCTATCGTCACCTTCTGCGGACGCACGCCGCCGAAGTTAGGCTCCCCCATCGTGATCTGAGCCCACGCGAACCGTCCCAGGAGCATCTCGGGCGGCGGCTCGCTCCCGAGGTCAACGTCCGGTGCCTCTTCGAGCCCCAGCGGCTCCCGAAGGTTCTGTCCGAACGCGAACCCGAGCAGCGGCGGCAGAAAGGTGTAGGTCCCGACCACCAGCAAGAGAGTGAATCCACCGACGACAGCGAGGATTCTCCACAGGGGCACCGCCCGCCACGAAATCCCGCGCCTCCTGCGGCGAGCGCGTCTCGTCGCGCGGGCGAAGTCTCCGGGGACCTCCCCCCGCGCCCGTTGCCGCGCCTCCCGAGCCTCCCGTCGCGACATGGGACGCTGCTCGGGCAAGGCGCTAGGCAGGCGTCCGGTTCTTCAGGTAGGCGTAGATAAAAGCGTCGAGGTCGCCATCGAGGACGCGGTCCACGTTACCGGTCTCCTCGCCGGTGCGGTGATCCTTGACCATCTTGTATGGATGGAGTACGTAGGAGCGGATCT
>JBFLXF010000089.1:0-7171 GCA_040757515.1 Actinomycetota bacterium | reverse complement strand
CAGACCGGGCAAGGCGCCGCGCCGGGTACTCGAGAATCACCTGGGGCGCGACTACATCTACTTCGAGGCTCTGCAGGAGAGGCTCCCGAACTGGTACTCGCAGGCTGTCCTGGAGACGGACATCCGCCCCATAGACCGCCCCGAGATCGAGTTTGACGACCCCATCTCCGAGGAGAAGGGCTTCAAGTTCTCCGCGACGGTGCCGGTGCGCCCGGAGGCGAAGCTCGGCGAGTATAAGGGGCTGGAGGTGCCCAAGCGCGAGGTCGAGATAACCGACGAGCAGGTCGAGGAGCAGCTCGAGCAGATACGCGCCCAGTTCGCCACCCTCGCCGCCGTCGAGGACCGTCCCGTTCGTGAGGGCGACTTCGTCGTCATAGACTTCAAGGGTGAACGTATGACCGGAGGACCCCTGGAGGGCGGCGAGGCCGAGGACTACATGCTCGAGGTCGGGCGGGGAGAGCTTCTCGAGGACTTCGAGAAAGAGCTTGTGGGGATGAAGGCCGGGGAGCGCAAGCGCTTCGGGGTTACGTTCCCGATGGACTACGGCGAGGAGTCGCTGCGCGGTCAGTCGGTCCTGTTCAACGTACACGTCAAGGAGATCAAGGAGCGCGAGCTGCCGCCGCTCGACGACGAGTTCGCCAAGGAGGCGAGCGAATTCGAGACGCTGGAGGAACTACGCGCCGCCGTTCGCGAGGAGCTTGAGGAGAGCGCCAGGGAGCGCGCCGAGGGAGAGTTTCGCGCCAGGGTGCTCGACGAGGTCGCCGGTAGGGCGGAGGTCGAGGTGCCCGAGGTCATGGTGCACGAGAAGGCGCACGAGATGGTCGAGAGCTTCGAGCGTAGCGTACGGGCTCAGGGGATGCAGCCCGAGCAGTACTACCAGCTTGCCGGCACGGACCACGGCGAGATGGAGGAGCGCGTGCGCCCCGACGCCGAGGAGGCGGTGAGAAAGGAGCTGGTGCTCGACGCCGTAGCGCTCGCCGAGGGCATCGAGGCTGACGAGGAGGCGGTGATGCACGAGATCGAGCACATCGCCGAGGGCGCGGACCGCTCGCCCGAGGAGGTCGCCGAGACGATGAAGAAGAATGGCACCTTCTCGTTGCTGGAGGAGGAGCTCTCGCGCCAGCGGGCTCTCGACTTCCTGGCCGAGAACGCCGTGCCGATCCCGATGCCCGATGAGGAAGAGGCCGGCGATGAGGAGGGTCCGGAAGACGAAGTGCCGGGAGGCGGAGAAAAGGAACCCGAGACCGGCGAGGCGGCGGTTGAGGCAAAGGTTGAGGCGGGAGCGACCGCCCCGGAGAACGACGAGCGAAGGGAAGAGTGAATGAGCTACTATGATCCGCAGGGCGTCATCCCCTACGTCATCGAGCAGAGCCCGCGCGGCGAGCGGGCGATGGACATCTACTCGCGGCTGCTGAAGGACAGGATCATCTTTCTTGGCACGCCGGTGGATGATCAGGTAGCCAACGCTATCATGGCACAGCTGCTGCACCTGGAGAGCGAGGACCCCGAGCAGGACATCAATCTGTACATCAACTCCCCGGGCGGAAGCGTCACGGCAGGTCTGGCGATCTACGACACCATGCAGTTCGTGAAGCCGGACATCGTGACGACGGCCCTAGGGATGGCGGCCTCGATGGGCGCGTTCCTGCTGGCGGCGGGCACGAAGGGCAAGCGCAACGCCCTGCCGAACACCCGGATTCTGTTGCACCAGCCGAGCATCGGCGGCCTGGCGGGCCAGGCGTCGGACGTGGAGATCCACGCCAAGGAGCTCATCGCGACGAAGCGGCGCCTTAACGAGATCCTGGCCCAGCACACAGGGCAGCCGTACGAGCGCATCGAGCGCGACACCGACCGGGACTACATAATGGGTCCCGAGGAGGCTATCGAGTACGGCGTGATAGACAACATCATCAAGCACCACTAAGGTCGCTGGAAGAAGGGGACGTGCAAGCGGCAGCGAGACAGTGGGAGGGATGGGGCGCATGAGGGACCCGTCGGACCAGCTTCAGTGCTCTTTCTGCGGGAAGAGCCAGCGCCAGGTCAGGAAGCTCATAGCCGGCCCCGGCGTCTACATCTGCGACGAGTGCATCGAGCTCTGCAATGAGATCATAGACGAGGAGTTCTCAGGGCCCGAGGTTTTGAAGGAGGACGACCTCCCCAAGCCGCGCGAGATCAACCGAATCCTCAACGAGTACGTCATCGGGCAGGAGGAGGCCAAGAAGGTTCTCGCCGTCGCCGTCTACAATCACTACAAACGCATCTCGATGGGGGCTGAGGCCTCTGACGGTACCGAGCTGCAGAAGTCCAACATCCTGCTCATCGGGCCGACGGGGAGCGGCAAGACCCTGCTCGCGCAGACGCTCGCCAGGATCATCAACGTCCCCTTCGCCATCGCCGACGCCACTGCCCTGACCGAGGCGGGCTATGTCGGCGAGGACGTTGAGAATATCCTGCTCAAGCTGATCCAGGCCGCCGACTTCGACGTGAAGAAGGCGGAGACGGGGATCATCTACATAGACGAGATCGACAAGATTGCGCGCAAGTCGGACAACCCCTCGATCACCCGGGACGTCTCGGGCGAGGGCGTCCAGCAGGCGCTCCTCAAGATCCTCGAGGGCACCGTCGCCAGCGTGCCGCCCCAGGGCGGGCGCAAGCACCCGCACCAGGACTTCCTGCAGATAGACACGAAGAACATCCTGTTTATCTGCGGGGGCGCCTTCGGCGGGCTCGAGGAGGTGATCCGGCAGCGGATCGGCAAGAAGAGTATCGGCTTCGGCAGCGACCTCGACTCGCGGCTGCACGAGGAGAACGACGAGATCCTGCAGCACGTCCAGCCGGAGGACCTCCTGAAGTTCGGCCTGATCCCGGAGTTCGTCGGCCGCCTGCCGGTCATCTCCACGTTGCGCAGCCTGGAGAAGAAGGACCTGGTCCGCATCCTCACGGAACCGAAGAACGCGTTGGTGCGCCAGTACCGGCAGTTCTTCCGCTACGACAAGGTGGACCTGACCTTCACCGACGAGGCGCTCACGGCGGTCGCGGAGCTGGCGCTAGAGCGTGGTACGGGTGCGCGAGGCCTGCGCAGCATTCTGGAGTCGGCGCTTCTGCCGACGATGTATGAGCTGCCGAGCCGCTCCGATGTGGTCAAGTGCGTCGTGGACGCCGACACCGTACGGGACGGGGTGAAGCCCTCGCTCGTAACGGGCGGCGGCGTGAAGTACTCCTACGACGAAGAAGAGACCGCCTGAGATAGAGCTTGAGCCAGACCGGAATCCCCAAGACCTATGACCCGCACGCCGTCGAGGCGCGCTGGTACGCCGAGTGGGAGCGCCGCGGCGCCTTCGAGGCCGACCCGCGCCCGGACAGGCGACCCTACTGCATCGTGCTGCCCCCGCCGAACGTCACGGGAGCGCTGCACATGGGGCACGCCTTAAACGGCGCGATCCAGGACACCCTCGTCCGTCGCGCCCGGATGAAGGGCTACGAGGCTCTGTGGCTCCCGGGCGTTGACCACGCCTCCATCGCCCTTCAGAACGTCGTCGAGCGCAAGCTCGTACGCGAGGAAGGCAAGACGCGGTGGGACCTCGGGCGCGAGGAGTTCGTCGAGCGGTGCCGCGTCTTCGCTGAGGAGTCGCGCTCCAGGATACTCGGCCAGTTGAAACGGCTCGGGGCCTCGGTCGACTGGCGCAGGCTCCGATACACGATGGACGAGAGGTATATAGATTCCGTCCTCACCGCGTTTATCCGGCTCTATGAGGCGGGCCTGATCTACCGGGGATACCGTATCACGAACTGGTGCCCACGCGACCGCTCCGCCATCTCGGACCTCGAAGTCAACTACGAGGAAGTAGACGGCAGGCTCTACGGTCTGCGCTATACATTCGTGGACGGCAAAGGCCCCGGACCAGACGGCAATGAGTACGCGCAGGTCTTCTCCACCCGCCCCGAGACGATGCTCGGCGACGTCGCGCTCGTCGTAAACCCGGACGACGAGCGGTACAGAGAGCTTGTTGGGCGCAAGGTTCTGGTGCCTTTCGTGGAGCGGGAGATAGAGGTGCTCGCCGACCCCTACGTGGACCCCGAGTTCGGGACCGGGGTGCTGAAGGTGACGCCCGCTCATGATCCGAACGACTACGAGATCGGGGAGCGCCACGGACTGGAGCCGGTCAACGTCCTCAACCCGGATGGCACGATAAACGAGAACGGCGCCCGCTTCGCCGGGATGAGCCGCGAGGAGGCGCGGACCGCCGTCGTCGAGGCGCTCTCGGAGGAGGGCCTGCTCGGCGAGGTGCGCCCCTACCGGCACCGGGTCGGGCACTGTGACCGGTGCGGGGCGGTTATCGAGCCGTGGCTTACCGAGCAGTGGTGGTGTTCTATGCGGGAGCTTGCGGAGCCCGCCATAGAGGCGCTCAAGGATGGCAGGATCAGGGTCTACCCCGACTCCTGGCGCCGGGAGACGATCCGGTGGCTGGAGAATCTGGCGGACTGGAACGTCTCGCGCCAGCTCTGGTGGGGGCATCGCATCCCCATCTGGTACAGGGATGGGGAAGTTGTCGCCGCCAAGGAGTCGCCGGGCGAAGGCTTCGAGCAGGACCCGGACGTTCTCGACACGTGGTTCTCTTCGGCGCTGTGGCCGTTCGCCACGCTCGGGTGGCCGGAGGAGACCGAGGATCTGGCGTACTTTTATCCGACCGCCCTGCTCTCAACTGCACGGGAGATTATGTACCTGTGGGTGGCCCGCATGATCATGACGGGTCTGCGCTTCATGGGCGACATTCCGTTCGAGAAAGTGAATGTTCACTCCATCGTGCTCGCCGCCGACGGCACCAAGATGAGCAAGTCCAAGGGCAACACGATAGATCCCCTGGACCTCTTCGACCGCTACGGCGCCGATGCCGTGCGCTTCGGCCTCCTTTACCAGTCTTCGACGCAAGACTTCGCCTACTCCTACGAACGGGCGGAGCTCGGGCGCTCCTTCGTCACCAAGCTTTGGAACGCGACCCGCTTCGTGCTGCAGTACCCACAGAGAGGCGAGTCGCGGGAGGCTTCGGCCGCCGACCGCTGGATCCTCTCGGAGTTCACCCGCACCGCTCGCGACTACGACGCCTTCCTGGAAGAGTGCGAGTTCTCGGAGGCGATGCGCCTGATCTACGGCTTCGCCTGGAACCAGTTCGCCGACTGGTACATCGAGATCGCCAAGGCCGCCCCCTCGCCCGCCACCCCGCGTGTGCTGCGTGAGGTCTTGCTCGGGATTCTGAGGCTTCTGCACCCGGTGATGCCTTTCGCTACCGAGGAGATGGCTTACGTGCTCGGCGAACAGGAGCTTCTCGTGCATCACCCATTTCCCGAGTACGACAGCACGCTCGAAGACGAGGAGGCCGACCGCCTGCTGGACCGTACCAAGCGGGCCGTCTCGGCGGTGCGATCTTTCCGGGCGGAGTCCGGGCTGGACGGCGAGCTGGAGGGGCGCGTGCCCGGCGAGGTGGATGAGGCGGTCTTTACTGCCCTCTCGGGCGTGAGACCCGTCCGGTCGCTCGACGGCGCCAGGGCGACGCTGACGGCGGGCGACCTCGTGGTCGAGATCTCGCTCACCGAAGAGATGCGTCGCACGGAGATTGAGCGGCTCCGCAAGGAGATCTCGCGTGTCGAGGACGAGGTGAGGCGGGCGCAGGGCAAGCTCTCCAACGCGAAATTCGTCGAGCGCGCACCCGCAGAGATAGTCTCCGGCGAGCGGCGTAAGCTTGAGACCAACACCCGGCTGCTAAAGACGCTGGAGCGCCGCATCGAGGAGTACCTCTAGCGCCGCTTGGACGCTCTCGCCACCTACGCCGCCGTCTGCGAGGAGCTGGATCGCCGCAGGCGCGTCACCCTCGGTCTAGACCGCATCCGCAGGCTGCTCGCCGCCCTTGACGACCCGCACCGGCGCGTGCGCGTCGTGCAGGTCGTCGGGACCAACGGCAAGGGGACGACGGCTGTGGCGTTGGCTGCGGCACTGGAGGCAGCCGGTCATTCCTCCGGCGCATACCTCTCGCCGCATCTCATCTCCTATACCGAGCGGATCGTGCTGCGCGGGCGATACGTCTCTGAGGAGCGGTTCACCGACGCCATGAGAGAGACCATTGCCATCGCCGACGCGAGTGGGATAGAGGCCTCGCAGTTCGAGCTATTGACGGCGGGGGCGATAAAGCTCTACGCCGACGAAGGGCTCGACTGGGCGGTGTTAGAGGCCGGTCTCGGGGCGCGTCACGATGCGACCACGGCCGCATCACCGGAGGCCGTGGTGCTCACCAATGTGGACCTCGACCATACCGAGCTGCTCGGCGAAACCGTGGAGGAGATAGCGACCGAGAAGCTCGCGAGCGTCGCTCCGGGCGCGACCCTGATACTGGGCACGGACGACTCCGCAGTCGTGCGTCTGGCCCGTGCCCGCTGCGAAGAGACCGGCGCCCGGCTCGTTGAGGCAGGCGAGCAGGAGGAGCCGCCGGCTGTCGGGATGCCGTCCTACGCGCTCAGAGACGCGAGGCTTGGGGCTCGGGCGGCGGAGGTTCTCCTCGGAGGCGCGCTCACGGAGGCGAAGCGCGAGCGGGTGTTACGATCGGTGGCGGGTTTTCTGCCGGGCAGATTTGAGGTGCGGGAGATTGGCGGGGTGCCGGTGCTGCTCGATGGAGGCCACAACGCGGCGGGGATTCAAGCGGCTCTCGAGGCGGCGAAGAGCTATGGCGGGGAGAGACCGCTCTTGGTAGTCTTCGGCGCCTTGCGAGACAAGGACATCGGAAGTATGCTTACCGGGTTGCGAGACAAGGCCCGCGCCCTCGTGCTGACGCGTCCAGAGGGCGAGCGGGCGGCGGACCCGTTTTGGGTTGCGCGAGAGTACGAGCCGCGAGATCTCGGAGGGAGGCAGGCCCGGGTGGTGGCTGATGCCGTCGAGGCCCTCGGCGCAGCGGTCGAGGAGGCCAGAGAAGTCGGTGGCGTGGTGTTGGTGACGGGCTCTTTGTTTACCTGCGCGCCGGTGCTGCGGTGGTTGCGTGAGGGTTAGCGGCACGCTCAAGCTGGTCGCCGTGTTCGCCGTAGCAGCGGTGCTTTCCTTCTTTCTCGGGTACTACGTCGTCATGAGGTTGTTGTTGTGAGCGTGCCGGGCCTGATTCAACAAGACCCGGACCCATTTCGGGTTATC
>JBFLXF010000088.1:0-7204 GCA_040757515.1 Actinomycetota bacterium | reverse complement strand
GACGGCAAGCCGTGCGGGGTGGCGGGCTTCGAGCCGCTGGACAGCCTGCAGTCGGTCCTCATGCTGATGCGCCAGCTCGCCGAGGGGCGCTGCGAGGTCGAGAACCAGTACGGCCGGGTCGTCCCCTGGGAGGGGAACCTGCAGGCCCTGAGGAGCATGGCCGAGGTCTTCGAGCTCAGGCCGTACTTCGAGTGGCGGGGGCTGGGCTTTATAGCGCAGTCGGCGCTCAAGCTCGCCCCGGCCTACGCGGACTTCGACGCCGAGCTGCGCTACTCCACGCCGGGCGTGCGCGTCGCGGACCCGAAGGCGTGCCAGTGCGGCGAGGTCCTCAAGGGTGTCCTCAAGCCGCACGAGTGCCGGGTCTTCGGCACGGCCTGCACCCCGGAGCACCCGCTGGGCGCTCTGATGGTCTCCTCCGAAGGCGCCTGTGCCGCCTACTTCAACTTCGGGCGCAAGGTGGAGGAGAAAGTCGGGGCCGCCGAATGAGCGAGCAGCGCCAGCAGGCCCGTCCGCGCCTCCGGTTCGACGCCCCGCGCATAGACATGAGCCACGGGGCCGGGGGCAAGGCGACCCACAAGCTCATAGAGGGACTGTTGCTGCCGGCGCTGGAGAACCCTGCGCTCGCCCCGCTCTCCGACGCGGCGATCATCCCCTTCGGTAATGCCTCTCTCGCCCTCACCACCGACTCCTTCGTGGTGCGTCCGCTGGCCTTCCCCGGCGGTTCCATCGGGGAGCTTGCGGTAAACGGAACGGTCAACGACCTGGCGGTCTCCGGAGCCACCCCGCTCGCTCTCTCTGCTGCCCTGATCGTGGAAGAAGGGCTGGAGACAGAGGTGTTGAGAGACGAGATCGAGGCTATGGCGAACGCGGCGGAACGGGCCGGAGTCTCCATCGCCGCCGGGGATACCAAAGTCGTGGAGCGTGGCAAAGCCGACGGGATGTACATCACTACCACCGGGATAGGAGTTGCGGACCCGGAGCTTTCACTTTCGGTGGATTCCGTTCGAGTGGGAGACAAAATTCTGTGTTCCGGCACGCTCGGGGATCACGGTGCGGCAATCCTCATCGCACGCGGAGACCTGGACCTGGAAGCCGACGTGCTCTCCGACACAAGAGCACTCACCCCTCTGGTGGAAGCACTCAAGAGCGCGGCAGGTTCCGGGCTGCGCTTCATGCGCGACCCCACGCGCGGCGGCGTCGGGACGGTCCTCAACGAGCTGGCCCGCGACTGCGGGCTTGGCGTCGTACTCTGGGAAGACAATCTACCCATCCGGGAAGTCGTGCATGGGGCGTGCGAGATCTTAGGGATAGACCCCCTCTACGTCGCCAACGAGGGGAAGCTGCTGGCGGTGGTGGCCCCGGAGGCTGCCGACGGCGCCTTAGAGGCCCTGCGGTCCGTCGAGGGCGGGGAGGAGGCGGAGATAATAGGTGAGATCCAGGAAGAGCCCGCCCGCATGGTCGTCATGCACACGGGTTTTGGCGGCACCCGCATGATAGACATGCTCGTCGGCGACCCGCTACCAAGGATATGTTGAGGGGTGAGATCTCGTGAAGGAGACTTCAGACCAGGCCCTCGGTGCGGGTGTATTCGTCCCTGCCGGAAGTGATCGCTACGGGGCTCCTCGCAGGGTGCTCGGCGGTATGTCCATCACCTGCAAGGTCCCGGCCTCGGATACCGACGATAATGTGTTAATAATAGAGAACATTAATACTTTCAGAAGCGGCCCGCCGCGCCACCTGCACCACTCACAGGAGGAGTGGTTCTACGTTATCGAGGGCACTTACATCGTCGAAATTGGCGGCGAGCGGTACGAGCTGGGGCCGGGAGACTCTATCCTCGCGCCGCGGAAGGTGCCTCACGTCTGGGCTCACGTCGGAGAAGGGACGGGGCGTCTGCTCATCGCCTTCCGTCCCGCCGGTGCGATGGAAAGGTTCTTCGACGAGTTGGCGAAGGTGGGTGAGAGCCCGGATCTCAAGGAACTCAAAGAGCTATTCGGTTCGCACGGGATGGAGGTGACCGGACCACCTTTGGCGGTCGAATGAGCTGTGGGGCGAGTCTTTCGATTCTGGCGGTGTCGGCATGCTCGTCGGTGATACGCTTGCCAGGGGCTGCTGATGCCGCTGGCTTCCGGGCAGGTGGGCCAGAGGACGGGAGGTCTTGAGCGATGCAGCAGGTAGATGCCGCAAGCCTCGCCGCGCACGCCCGCGAGGCGCTGCTCCGGCGCAACGGCATCTTCGAGGGATTTTTCCGGAGGGAGGCCCCCCGGCTGGCCGAAGCCTGTCACGAGATGTCGAAACGGTTTCTCGCCGGCGGGCGGCTGCTTGCCTTCGGGAACGACTCGGCCGCCACCGACGCCCAGCACGTCTCCGTGGAGTTCGTGCACCCGGTGATCGTGGGCAAGCGGGCCCTTCCGGCGCTGGACCTCGGGCCGGAGTTCGAAGCGCGGTTGTCGGTTGTCCTGCAGGAGCACGACATGGTGATGGGCTTCGCCTTCCCCGAGAGGGATGCGGCTGTGGAGCGGGCGCTGGCGGTAGCCAGGGAGCGGGGCGCGCTCACCTTCGCGCTGGCGGGGGAGGAGGGAGATTACTCCTTCGATCTCCCCGACGATGACCCGTTCGTGTGCCAGGAGGTCTTCGAGCACCTCTACCACGTGCTCTGGGAGACGGTGCACGTGTACTTCGAGCACCGGGAGCAGGGCCACGACGTGGGCGCGTCTTCGTTTCTCTACCCCTTTCTGGGGAGGGAGGAGCAGGGGCTCGAAGGGGTCGTGCGCGAGGTGCAGGGCTCGATGCTGCAGAAGACGGAGGAGGTCAACGGGATGCGGACCGCCGTGGCCGAGACGGAGGCGCGGGCGATCGCGGAGATCGCCGCCTCGGTCGCCGAGCGCCTGGAGCGTGGCGGCAGGATCCTCGCCTTCGGCAACGGCGGTTCGGCCACCGACGCCAACGACCTGGCCGCAGATTGCCTGGCCCCGCCGCCCGGCTTCGAGCCCGTACAGGCGCTCTCCCTTGCGGCGGAGCCCGCGAACATCACGGCGATCGCCAACGACGTGGGGGTGGAGGCGATCTTCCTGCGCCAGCTCATCGCCCACGCCCGCCCGGAGGACGTGGCGATCGGCATCTCCACCAGCGGCGGGTCGCCGAACATCCTGGCCGCGCTCGCCGAGGCGCGCAAGCGAGGGCTATTGACGGTGGGTATCGTGGGTTACGACGGCGGCAGGATCGTGAGCGAGCGTCTGTCGGACCACGCGGTGGTGGTGCGCTCGGACTACATACCGCGCATCCAGGAGGTGCAGGCCTCTGTATACCACGTGTTGCGGGGTCTCCTGGAAGACCTCAGATAGCGCAGGCGCGGCCTTGCCAGCCTACCTGCGGCGGCTTACCTTCCTCCACGATCACGGGCACCGTGCGCTTCCCGCCCGTCAGCTTCAGCATTCGCTCGCGGGCCGCCGAGTCCCGTTCCACGTCGTACTCCACGAACTCCACCCCGCGCCACTCCAAATCCTCCCTGGCCGCCTCGCTGTAGGGGCAGTCGGGGGCGGTGTACAGCTCCACTTTTCCCGGCATCCTCTCCCGAACCTCCCTTCTTCTCGCGCCTCCCCCGGAGATTATACGGAGTTTATAATGAAGATACGTCTCTTATATGGGGGTGTGATTTTCTTGGGAAGGAGCTGCGTGCACGAGCTCTCCATAGCCGAGTCGGTTGTCAGTATCGCCAGCCGCCAGGCAGACGGGCGGCGGGTCACGAAGGTGAGCATGAAGGTCGGCCATCTGCGCCAAGTCGTCCCTTCCGCTTTGGCGTTCGGTTTTGAACTCGTGGCCGAAGGAACCCCCGTCGAGGGTGCCGAGCTGGAGATGGAAGAGGTCCCGGCGACCGGGATATGCCGGGAGTGTGGAGTAGAGAGCCGGCTCGACGGCTTCCCTCTGCAATGCAGGGCGTGCGGAGGGCTTGACCTGCAGATCATCGCAGGGGAAGAGTTGCTGGTGGAGTTTTTGGAGCTGGAGGAAGCGTAACGATGCACAAGGCCGCAGTCAAGCAGGTAGTCATGGAGGGAGTCCTCGACGCAAACGACGCGCTCGCCCAGGCAAACCGCGAGCGGTTCGACGACGCCGGGAACTACGTGATCAACATGATGAGCTCCCCCGGTGCGGGAAAGACGGCGCTGCTGGAGCACACGCTTGAGCGTATGCGCGGCAAGCTTCGTCTGGGAGTTCTGGAGGGCGACGTGCGGACCACCCTCGACGCCGACCGGCTCGCCCGCTTCCACGTCCCACTCGTGCAGGTGAACACCGATCCCGGCTTCGGGGGCGAGTGCCACCTCGACGCCAACATGGTGCGCTCGGGACTCCCGGAGCTTCCGCTGTCTGACATAGATCTCCTCATCATAGAGAACGTCGGGAACCTGGTCTGTCCGGCAGAGTTCAGGGTCGGGGAGGACGCGAGGGTGATGGTCTACTCCGTGACCGAGGGCGAGGAGAAGCCGCTCAAGTACCCGCTGATGTTCCGCTCGGCGGACCTGGTGCTGGTGAACAAGATAGATCTCCTAGAGCATCTGGACTTCGACCTGGAGACGTTTCTGGGAAACCTGGACGCGGTCAACCCGGGCGTCGAACGCATACTCACCAGCGCCCGCACGGGGCAGGGCGTGGACGAGTGGTGTTCCTGGCTACAGCGACGCAGGGCTGCATAATAACATCATAAGGTATCACTACGGAGGGCGCCGGAGGCGCCGGAAGACCGGACGGAGACAAGGGGGTAGCGCGTGGGAGCGATAGACGGCTGGCTCGAAGGCTTCATGCACGGCCCCGCCGGCGCGGGGGTGATACTGCTCGTGAGCCTGCTCCTGGGCCTGAGGCACGCGAGCGACCCGGACCACCTGGCGGCGGTGACGACCCTCATCGCCTCCGACGAGGAGCGCCGGGTGCGGCGGGCGGCGCTGATGGGCCTCTGCTGGGGGCTGGGGCACGGAACTACCCTCACCCTTATAGGGCTGCCGCTGGTGCTACTGGGGCGGTACCTGCCGGAGCCCGTCCAGCAGGCGGCCGAGGTGGCCATAGGCGGGATAATCGTGTTTCTGGCGGCCAGGCTGCTAGTGCGGTGGCGCAGGGGGATGTTCCACGCCCACGCCCACGAGCACGGCGGCGAGGTGCACCGCCACCTCCACTCCCACGCCGGGCAAAGCTCCCACGACCACGACCACGTCTCGCCCCTCCGCACCCCGCTCTCGGCCTACGGCATCGGGCTGGTCCACGGCATTGGTGGCTCGGGAGGGCTTACGCTGCTGCTGCTCTCCACGATCTCCGACGAGGTGCAGGCGACGGCGGCGCTCCTGCTCTTCGCCGCCGGGACCGCGCTCTCCATGGCGCTGCTCTCCACCGCCTTCGGGCTTGCGATCGCGGGCGGCCCGGTGGGGCGCAACTTCGAGCGGGTGGCGCCGGCGCTGGGCGTGCTGGGCGTGGGCTTCGGGGTGTGGTACGCGCTCGGCGCCCTAGGTCTCGTCGCCTACCCGTTCTAGGAGCCGTATAACCGACGAGACGGTTTTCGAGCTTTGCGACCTGGTGTGCGGCTCGATACGGGAGAGGCTCCTCGGCGAGCTGGAGCGTTTCTCCTTTTCGGGGAGGAACCGGTGAGGGGTAGTTCGGCAACGATAATGGTGATAGGCGCGGGGCCGGGCGGCGTGTCGGCGGCCCGGCGCATAAGGGACCGCTCCGACGCCGGGGTGGTTCTCGTGGAGCGTGATGGCGTGGCGGAGTACCTTCCCGGCACGATCTCCACCCTGCTCGGCGAGACGGAGCGGGGACGCTGGCGACGGCGGGTCGCCCTCGAAGGGATCGACGTCCGAGCCGGAGAGGTCGAAGAGATCTCCGGCGGAGGAGCGCGGCTCGACGGAGGGTGGGTGGGGGCGGACTGCGTGATAGCCGCGCCGGGATTGCGCCTCGACGCGGGCTCCGTCCCCGGCCTCCCCGGCGTCTTCGCCGTGTGGGACCCCGCCGGCGCGGAGGCCGCGACGAACGCCGTGAGGGGCTTGCGGACAGGCACCGTCGCCGTCGTCATCTCCTCACTTCCCTATCGTTGCCCGCCCGCGCCGTACAGCCTCGCCATGCAGCTCGCCGCGCACTACGAGAGTTCGGGCGCGATGGTGCGGGTCGTGCTCGCGACGCCCGAGGAGGAGCCTCTCGCGGCGCTCGGCGGCGGGGTTCCCGAGTTTCTCACACGGTCGTGCGCCCAAGCGGGCGTGGAACTGCTCGCCGGCTTCGAGGTCGCTTCGTACGAGGACGGGCGGATCCGTGGCTCGGGAGGAGACTCTCTCGGTTATGACCTCGCGCTCGTCGTGCCTCCCCACGCGCGCTCGCCACTTCTCGCCGATCTGCCCGGAGATGGAACGCTCGTCGAGGTCTCGCCGCGCTTCGAGAGCGCCGGGGAAGGGCTCTTCGTCGTCGGCGACGCCGCGGCCACCCCGCTGCCACGAGCCGCCGACGCCGCCTCTGCCGCCGGAAAGACCGCTGCGGACGCCGCTCTCGCCCGCCTCAGTCTCGCCTCCGAGGAGGAGCCTCACATACCCGGCCCCGAGTGTTTCGTCGGGCACGGAAGCGGAACCTTCAGCCGCATCTCGCTCCGCTATCCTGAAGGACTCCCGCCCGGAGGAGCGGCGGAGGTCACCATCGAAGGCCCTTCGCGAGATCTCGCCGGGAAGTTCGAAGAAGCATTCGCCCGCTGGACACGAGATCGACGGGACGAAGCAGGCTGAGGACGATAAGCCCGCCACATCCTGTAGGGTCCACGGTGGACCACGGAGGGGAAACGGTGAGCCCATCAGGGACAACCAGGAACACCATCGCCATTCGAAGCCTGGCTCCTGACGCGGGAGACTCGTAGGCGAGCTGCTCTGCGAGGCTCTCGATACGCGCTTTGTACCGTTAAGACGTCTCTACGTCGGTACAGGCGCTCCACAGGCCCGCGCCCCGCTCTTCGGCCTCTTCTCGCTTGCGCTCGAACTCGCGGCGGTAGGTGTGGGGGAAGTCGGTGGTGCGGGCTAACCCCTGCTCTATGAGGTCCTCGTTGAAGAGGCGCTCGTACTCTCCGTCGCCGTCGGTGTCGAGGTAGACGTAGGCGAGGGTGCGGCCGTAAGCGTCCTCGGAGTCCCCTACCCTCGGGATCTCCAACCTCACGAGCCTCCCTTCGCGTGTGACTCTGCCTTCTTTG
>JBFLXF010000087.1:0-7214 GCA_040757515.1 Actinomycetota bacterium | reverse complement strand
AGGGCATCCGGGCGATGGTCGTCCCCGGCTCGATGCGCGTGAAGAAGCAAGCCGAGGAGGAGGGGCTCGACAGGATCTTTATCGAGGCGGGCTTCGAGTGGCGCAACGCCGGCTGCTCGATGTGCCTCGGGATGAACCCGGATATCCTCTCTCCCGGCGAGCGTTGCGCCTCTACCAGCAACCGCAACTTCGAGGGGCGGCAGGGCAAGGGGGGCAGGACGCACCTGGTCAGCCCGGTCGTCGCGGCGGCGACGGCGGTGATGGGACGCTTCGCCTCGCCTTCGGAGCTCGGCGTCCCCGTGGAGGTGAGCTAGATGGAGCCCGTAAGGAAGGTCGAAGGCAAGGCGCTGCCCTTGGGCTACTCGGACGTGGACACCGACCAAATCGTGCCCTCCGACGCCCTCAAGCGCATCGAGCGTACCGGCTTCGGGCGGTTCCTCTTCGCCGAGTGGCGCGAGGATGAGGACTTCGTCCTCAACAAACCCGAGCACGAGGGCGCGGTCGTCCTCATCGCGGGCGAGAACTTCGGGTGCGGCTCCAGCCGCGAGCACGCCGTCTGGGCCGTGCAGGACTACGGCTTCGGGGCGGTCATCGCGCCTAGCTTCGCCGATATCTTCAAGAACAACTGCACCAAGAACGGCGTCCTCACCGTCGAGTTGCCCGGGGAGACCGTAGAGAGGCTGCTCGATGCCGTCCGCGAGGACCCTGAGGTCACCGTCACCGTGGACCTCGAGAGCCGCACCGTTAAGGGCCCCGGCGTGGAGACGGAGTTCGAGGTGGACGACTTCACCCGTCACCGGCTCTTAAACGGCCTCGACGACGTGGGCCTCACGCTGGAGCACGAGGAGGACATAGAGACGTTCGAGCGCTCGCGCCCGGGCTACCTGCCGAGCGTGCGGTAGACTCCCTGGCTTCTACAGGTGCTGCCGGAACCAGTCGGCTGCTGCTCCGGCGGACTCATCGAACCCGGTGGTGTAGGCGTCGAAGTGGCCCCCCGGTAGGATCACGAGCTTCTTGGGCTCTCGTGCCCGCTCGTAGGCGGAGATAGCGAGGTCCGTCGGCGTCAGGATGTCGTTCTCGGCGACCGCGAGCAGGAGCGGGGTCGGTGAGATCCTCTGTATATAGGCTCCCGGGCTGTAGGCGATGAACTGTTCGATAGATTCCAGGGTTACCCGGTTCTCCCAGTTAGGGGCCATCTCCTCATGGGTCCGGGTGAACCATTCGTACGAGTCGGCGGTCGGGAGGGCGCAGTTGCGATCTTCGGCGACCACCGGCACGTAGTTGACCTCACCGGAGACGAAACGTTGCTCGCGGTCCTGTTCCAGGGTCTTGAGAAGAGCGGCTACGTCTTCGTCTACCACTATACGGTGCAGGTTCGTCCAGCCGTCTATGAGCGGCACCTGGGCCACGACGCAGCGCACCCGCCGGTCGAGCGCCCCGAGCACCAGCACGTGCCCGCCGCTGTAGGACGATCCCCAGGCGCCGATCCGCTCACCGTCCACCTCGGGCTGACGGCGAGCGAAGGTTATGGCGTTTTGGTAGTCTTCGATCTGCTCCCACGGGAAGAGCTGCCCCCTGGGCTCTCCGTCGCTGTCTCCGAGATAACGGTAGTCGAAGAGGAGCACAGCGAGACCGGCGTCCGCAAACCGCTCTGCGAAGTGCGTCAGGTACATCTCCTTCACCGCGCTGAACCCGTGCGCCATAACGACGGTAGGTGCCCCCGCGTCGCCGGCCCCGTCCGGTACGTACAGCCACCCCCGGCAAGTGAGACCTCGGCTCTCGAACTCTATGTCCCTCCGCATCTTTCCTCCTTTCCCGACCCCCGAACGGAGTCTACCCGAAACCGGTGTGCACCGCGCTCTCCATAGTGGCCTTCGTGCGGCCTTTACCCCGGGTCCGAGGTAGCGCTACGATAGATGCAGTTATCCGAAGAGGTGGTGAAGTGCCGGAAATCGCCATCATGATCGAGGGGCAGGACGGGATAGACTGGCCGCGCTGGAAGAAGATCGTGCGGACCGTCGAGGATGCCGGCTATGCCGGGCTCTACCGCTCGGACCACTTCACGAACCCGACCGGTCCCGTCAAGGACGCCCTGGAGCTGTGGACCTCCCTGACCTGGCTGGCGGAGAACACGGAGCGCGTAGAGTTCGGGCCGCTGGTGACGCCGGTCTCGTTCCGCCACCCCGTGATCACCGCCTGGCAGGCCGCCGCCGTGGACGGACTGGCCGGCGGACGCCTCCGCCTGGGCCTGGGAGCCGGATGGCAGGAGCGCGAGCACGAGGCCTTCGGCTTCGACCTGCTAGACACCGACCGCCGGTTCGCCCGCTTCGAGGAGGGCCTGGAGGTCGTCACGCGCCTCTTGCGCAGCGCGGAGCCCGCCTCGTTCGAGGGGGAGTTCTACCGGCTGCATGAGGCGGTTCTGATGCCGCGCCCGCCGCGACCCGGCGGTATCCCGCTCGTCATCGGGGGCAACGGGGTGCGCCGCACCCTCCCCCTGGTCGCCCGCTACGCCGACGAGTGGAACGCGGTCCTGATCCCGCCGGAGCGCTTCGCCGAGCTGAACGCCCGCCTGGATGAACTGCTGCGCGAGGCGGGCAGGCCGCCGGGGGAGGTGCGCCGCACCCTGATGACCCGCGTGGTCTTCGGGAGGACCGGGGCCGAAGTGGAGCGCAAGCTGGCGGGAGGGGACGCCGACGAACTGCGCTCCCAGGGCGTCATCGTGGGCGGGGCGGATGAGATCGTGGAGCAACTGGGCAGGCTAGAGGAGGCTGGCGTGGAGCGCGTGATGCTGCAGTGGCTCGAGACGGACGACATGGATGGCATGGAGGAGATGGCGGGCTCGGTGCTTCCGCAGTTGCGTCCCTAGTGGCGATCTCTACGACCACTGCGTCTCGGGGCGCTCCTGCCGCTCGCCGTCGACCTCCACGTCTACCTTCTCGTCGAAGAAGCAGAGACGCCCCCTTATCTTAGCTACCTCAGGCAGCGGCTCCTCGTAGCACCAGACAAGATCCTCGAACCGTTCGCCGTCGACCTCGACCGAGCGGTAGGTCGCGGTGCCCTTGTACGGGCACTGCGTAATCGTCTCGCTCGGGACGAGCAAGTCCTCGCGCACGTCCTCGGGCGGCAGGTAGTAGCGCGGCGGCAAAGCTGCCTCGAAGAGCACCACCGGACTCTCCGACTCGGCGACGACCTCGCCGTTCACCGAGACCTTCACGCGGCGGGAGCTCTGGAGGACGTCGATCCTGTGGTACGGGTCGCGCGGGTGGACGAAGACCTCCTCGTCCTCCTCGTACCAGTGGTCCATCCTGTCCCAGTAGAAGGCCAGGTGCCCGCCGAGCGGGGGCGCCTCCGGAAGCGGTTCCTCGTACCCCCAGACGGCGTTCTCCGCCAGCCTGTCCCCGGCGCGCACCGACCAGTACGAGGCGTCGCCCTTGAACGGGCAGTGGGTCCGGTGTTCGGTCTTCTCGAGGAGGTCGGCGCGTACGTCTTCTTGCGGGAAGTAGTAGACGGGCAGGATACCCGTCTCGAAGAGCAGCTTCACCTGGCGGCTCTCCGCAACCGTCTCGCCGTTGAACTCTACCCGCACCCGCTTGGGGGACTCCTCCCAGTAGAGCGTGTGCGGCCGCAGCACCGAGGTGTCGAAGTTGAAGACACCCTTCCTGCGCCCGCTGAACGGTCCCGTCCCGACGGTAAGTCCCATTGCACGCCTTCCTTTTCTTCTCTGCGCGTCCCGGCTCTCTGCGCGGGGTGGCGCGTTGCTCCTGCTCGACCTGCTGTAATGGTACAACCCGGGCGCCGTACCGGAGTCTCCCCGCGCCGACGCTTCGGCGGGAGATGGGCGCGCGCCGCGCCTTAACGCCTTCTTCATGCAGATTTAACCCCGCTTCACGGCTTCGTTACCCCGGCGTGGAATACTGGATGCAGGCAGATTCTCTTCCAGAAGAGAGGGGAAGGTATGATCGGCGCAAAGACGGTTCGGTGCCAGGTACGTGGCGCGACAGATCATCCATGCACGCGCCCCGCCGTCAGGGAGATACTCGGCGTGCCCTTCTGCGAGGCGTGCGCCAGAGAGCACGAGACTTACATCGCGATGGGAGAGTTGATCGAGGCGCAGGATCGCGTCTGCGAGTGGACAGAGCGGGCGCGCTCGCTGGACAATCCGGTTCTCATGGAGATGCTGGACCGGATGCAGCTCGAGCTGGCGATGCGCCTCACCGGTGCGGGCCGCGCCCTGAAGGAGATAGGACGGGGCGCGGATGACCTCGAGAGGACGCGGTAGACGCGTGGACGTCGCGAGAGCCCTGCGGACTTTGCTGCTCGTCTGCGTCCTCTTCCTGCTCGTAGCAGGCTGTGGTGGCGGCGAGGCGCGGTCCGGCGGTGGGCGGGCGACCATCGCCGGGACCGCAGGCGGGGAGACGATCGCAGACCGCGAGGCGACGGCGAGGGTTACAGATGCCGCCGCGCGCGCCGGGGCCTCCGGCGCAGAGGCGCGGACGGGAGGCGCGGCGGTGAGGACCGGAGGGGAGGGCGAGGCGAGATCTACCGCTGGAGAGGACGGCGCGGCGCAGCCCGAAGAGGCGACTCTGCGGTTTGGCGGCGACCGGGGGACCGCCTTCTCAGGCGAGTGCGACATCGGCGACCGGAGCGAGAGCCTCGAGGGCCGGGTCCCGGAGCGGGTAGTTTTCCAGCTCGACGGACGCGACGTGAAGTGCGAGATCCGCAAGGAATCCCGCGGAACGCTGCGGGTGGAGTTCGTGGCGGGCGACGACCGCTACGTGCAGAGTACCGGGGGACGCTGGGTCCTCATGAACTTCGCGTACTCGGGGCGCGGATTCTCATCCTCGGTCAACTCCGCGACCGTCTCGGGCTCCTCTAGCCAGAGCATCGTCTCCTCCGGCTCATCTTTCTCAGAGTAAGAAGACTTCCCGGCGGGCTGAGCCGGGGGCGTCAGCCGCGCGCCTGCACCCTCTTGTACACCCTCAGGCGGCCGGAGCCTGCTTCTGTGGCATCGGTCTGGGGCCGCACTTCGGGCGGTACGTCCGGGCCTGCGGAAGTCGTCTCGCCGTTTGGCGGCAGCGGCTCGCTCCGGCGTTCCCCGTACTCTGTATCCACGCTGTGGCGCAGCTCCTCTTCCCGGAGCGCCTGCTCCGAGGAGTAGTAGTCGCCGTAGCCGCCGCGCTCGCGGGCGGGATGCTCGAGGCCGAAGTGCGCGTGGATGTCAGCCTCGTGTTCGGGCGTGATCTCCTCGTCATCCTCGAAGGCTGGGGCGCGTGAGATAGTGTCCCTGTCCGCCGCGACCTCCATGAGCCCGCGACGGTCGTTGACGCGCACTATCTCCATCGGTATCAGGGTGGCCTTCGTTCCCAGGAGGCCCGTCTTCACGCCGATGAACTCGGGATTGTCGCTCTCGTCCACGAAGAGGACGTCCACCTTGCCGACCTTCTCGTAGTGCTGATCGTAGACCTGGTAGCCCCTGTAGGTCTCCTCCGGTCCTCCCGGCCTGTCCCTCTCCATCTCCTTCTCCTCGTCCGTGGTTGCGACGAGACGTGCTTACCCTTCAGGACCCGAGCCCGAAACCCGGGTTAGAGCGACTCCGCGTCGCGTAGTATCTCGTCGGCGTGGGTTTCGGGGGAGACCTCGGGATAGACCTTCGAGATCCTGCCGTCCTCGTCGAGCAGGAAGGTGACGCGGTTTGCCCTCTGGCGGTTCTCCCTGAGCACTCCGAGCGCCTCGGCGGCGCGTCCGCCCTCGTCGGTTAGCAGGGGGAAGTTGAGCGCGTACTTCTCGCGGAACGCCCTGTGAGACTCCGGGGGATCGAGGGAGACTCCGTAGACTCTTATGCCGGCCTCCTCGTAGTCCGGCATGCGGTCGCGGAAGGCGCACGCCTCTTTCGTGCAGCCGGGAGTGTCGTCCTTGGGGTAGAAGTAGAGAACGGTTCTCTGGCCCTCCAGGTCCGCCGGTGAGAGACGCTCGCCGTCTTCGGTGAGGAATTCCACGTCGGGGAGCCGCTGGCCCTGCCGGGGCACGTTCGCCACCTCGCTCCTTTCACGTTGGTGTACTACATGCAGGGCATAAGTGTACGCGATGGTCCGGCATCCCGGATGCCGGACCATCGCGCCGTTGTTCGGGTGCTCCTACGTACCCGTGATCATGGTGACGGGATACATGATGCTGTTGGGATCGGAGCTGTGGCCGAGGCCCCGCGCGTGGCCCATCTCGTGCTCGATGACGCGGGCGCGGTCGTTGGGGCCGGCTCCGAGCGCCTGCAGGGCGCACTCGTTTATGTAGATCTCTCCGTACGTTGTGTAGCCGTCGAAGTACCAGGAGTAGTAGCCGAGCTGGTTGCCGGGATAACAGGTGCTGTAGACGGGCACGTATCCGTCGCTGTCCGCCATGCTGCCGCCGTAAGAGGCCTCGGCGTCCTGCGCCGTGCCAAGCGTCATGGCCGCCGCCAGCGCTCCCGCCGCCGCGAGTTTCGTCAGCCTGCGCGCCTCCCGGAGTGACGCGAGCTTAGTGGTCCCATTCGGAAATTCTTTGATACTCGGTATGGTCATGCAGCGGCGGATGAGGACAACAGCGGTTGGTGCTCGGCGAGGCGAGAGAGAAGCCGGTCGAGATCGTGGCGGGTGAACTTCCAGGCAAAGGGCTCGGCGACTTGCTCGTAACGCTCCTGGAAGGCGAGCAGACGTTCGGCCAAAGCGTCGAGATCGGCGAAGTCGTTAGGAGTAAGTACCTTGCGCTGGATTACCGAGAAGTAGATCTCAATCTGGTTGAGCCAGGAGGCGTGCACCGGAAGATGGACGAGTTTCAGGTTAGGCCACTTCCCCTCCAGACGCTTCACGGAAGTCTCCCCACGGTGGGAGGAACCGTTGTCCACTACCCAGAAGACCCTATCCGCCGAGGTGTAGGGTTCCTCTCGCATCACCTGCTCGACAAGGCGGTCGAAGGGCTCGATGCCGTTCTTTTGCTCACAGCGTCCGTAGAGCTTCGCCCGGTGCACGTCCCAGGCGGCCAGGTAGGCCAGGGCTCCTTTGCGTTCGTATTCGTGCTCCACGCGCGTTTTTCGTCCTTCGCCCGCAGGTTGGGTCCGATGGCAGCGACGACGAGCCTGTATGGAGGTCTTCTCGTCGGCACTGATCACATACTCGTCCGCCCCGAGAGGCTCACCCTCCCACCATCCTTCGTAGAGATCCAAGATGCGCCCGGCCTTCTGG
>JBFLXF010000086.1:0-7215 GCA_040757515.1 Actinomycetota bacterium | reverse complement strand
GCCGTCTACGGGGGCGACCCGGCCGTCGAGATGCAAAGGATCATACAGGCCGCCCAGCGCGCGATAAACTAGCCGCTTATCCGCCGATTACCCGGAACTCTACCCCTGAGTTGCGGAACGCGCCGCGGGATCGAGCCTCAAAAAGCCAAGCCAGCGCTCGTAGAGCGAGACGATAGTCGCTGCAGAGTTTACCCACCGCGAACGGCCCCGAACGCCTCTTCAAGCTTCCAGACACCCTCCCGCATCCGGCTCAGGCCTCAAGGTGCAGTGACCGCCCGTAAGGTCTTCCTCGTAGCTCATGCTTATCCAGAACCGGCACGCGGCGACCACCCAGACCTTCGTGATCCGCAAGGTCGGTCACATCTCTCCGGCGAGTGCGCACACGGTCTTCAAGACCCCGGCGACACGGCAAAGCTGCCCGGCGCAAAGCACGGACGGAGCGCGATAGGCCGTCGCAGCGATCACAGAGAACATCCCACTTCAAACTCTCGAAGACCCGCCGACCGCCCTCAAAGCTTCAGTCCCGACCTCCCCGGCCAGGGATTGACAGCCCATACCGGCCCCAGACGGAAAGCGGCCGGAACCCACGAAAGGCTCCGGCTCGCTGCCACCAGTCATATCCGGGACGACCTGAGAACCACGCTGCGACGCGTGGTGGTGCCATCCTCGTGAAATACCTCCTCAGTGCCGAACAGACTCCACCAACGGCGCAGACGTCTGAGTAAGACCATACCGTCCCACCTCCTTCTATAACTCTGAGATTCTTCCGGCCCGACAGGTAGAGGGACGACCCCTCATAGAGACCAGTCTACCGCAAATACACAAACCCTCTATAATTACAGAAAGCAGTCTGTGAGGGACTTCACCGGTTCCGGAACCGGTGGCCTGAAGGAGTAAAGGCTTTGGGCGGTACGGACGGCGCCGCCAGGTTGCCCGATTGAGATCACCGGGAAAGGTGGGGGCTCACCGGTGTTATCTCGGAATCCTGGTGTATGTTTCGTCGAGAGGTTCGAGGAGGCGGTTGTGGCGAAACGAGGGGAGGAGAGCCTGTGCCGGAATCATGGCGCACTGCGCGGGACCGCATTTGACTGAGCTATCGGCGCCCGCCTGTTCCGGACAGGCCATCCGGCGAGAAAGCAGTCAGGCAAGAGCAGGTCCAGAGGGCCGCTTTGCGCGGGCTTAACGTACCGCAAGGACGACGAGGATGATGCCGCCAGAAGTTCATCCTGTACGAAAGTTCAGGCTGGATCCTGTCTACCGGACGATGCGAGATCGCGCATTCCAAAGCATCATAGAGACGCCCGGGCGTCTTACGCTCAATCGAGCGAATATAGAAGAGGTCGGCAGGGAATGACGAAGCGGTCCCAGATTCCAGAGAACATCTCTATCCCGCAACTGCGCCCCGCGCACGCCGGGCGGGTGAGCGCGCCCGTCGCGCGCGGGCTACGAGGCGGCGCGTGAGGTACGGTTCGGCGGCCTCTCCGGGGCCGAACCGGGACATCATGGGACTGTAAAGGAGATTCGTATGGGAGACAAAATCGAACACGAAGAGCAGTCCCGGCCCGCCATCTCCGTCTCCGGGCTCTCCAAGACCTACGCCTCCGGCCTGCAGGCGCTGAAGGAGATAGACCTGGAGATCCGGCGCGGCGAGATCTTCGCCCTCCTAGGACCCAACGGAGCCGGGAAGACGACGCTCATCGGAATCGTTTGCGGGCTGGTGAACGCCAGCCGGGGGAAGGTGCTCGTGGACGGGCACGACATCGTCTCCGGGTACCGCGAGGCGCGCTCCCTCGTCGGGCTCGTGCCCCAGGAGCTGACGACCGAGGCCTTCGAGACGGTCTGGGACACGGTCAACTTCAGCCGGGGCCTCTTCGGCAAGCCTCCCGATCCCGGCTACGTCGAGAAGGTGCTGCGGGAACTCTCGCTGTGGGACAAGAGAGACGAGAGGATCATGGCTCTCTCCGGCGGGATGAAGCGGCGGGTGATGATCGCCAAAGCGCTTGCCCACGAGCCGCGCATCCTCTTTCTCGACGAGCCGACGGCGGGCGTGGACGTGGAGCTCAGACGCGAGATGTGGAGAACGGTGCGCCGCCTGCGCGAGAGCGGCGTGACGATCATCCTCACCACCCACTACATCGAGGAGGCCGAGGAGATGGCCGACCGCATCGGCGTCATAAACCGTGGCGAGCTGGTGCTTCTCGAGGAGAAGCGGGAGCTGATGCGCAAGCTCGGCAGGAAGAAGCTGACGCTGCAGCTCGCGGAGAGGCTCCATGAGATACCGCCCGCGCTCGCCGGCTACCGGCTGGAGCTCTCGCGGGATGGCCGGGAGCTGGTCTACACCTACGAGACCCAGGCCGGGCGGGTGGGCATCGCAGCCCTGCTCGCCGACCTGAACGCGGCGGGCATCCGCTTCGAGGACCTCCAGACCGAGCAGAGCACGCTGGAGGAGATCTTCGTCAGCCTGGTGAAAGGAGAGCGATGAACCTCTACGCGATACGCGCGATCTACAAGTTCGAGATGGCGCGCACCTTCCGCACCCTGCTGCAGAGCGTCGTCTCGCCGGTCGTCTCGACCTCGCTGTACTTCGTCGTCTTCGGGGCGGCCATCGGCACGCGGATAACCGACGTGGACGGGGTGCCCTACGGGGCGTTCATCGTGCCGGGGCTCGTCATGCTCTCCCTGCTGACCCAGAGCATCTCCAACGCGTCCTTCGGTATCTTCTTCCCGAAGTTCACCGGCACCATCTACGAGGTGCTCTCCGCCCCGGTCTCCTGGCTCGAGGTCGTCATCGGCTACGTGGGGGCGGCGGCGACGAAGTCCGTGGGTCTCGGCCTGATCATCCTCGCCACCTCCTCCCTGTTCGTGCCGCTGCGGATAGAGCACCCCTTCTGGATGCTCTCGTTCCTGCTGCTGACCGCAGTGACGTTCTGCCTCTTCGGGTTCGTGCTCGGGATCTGGGCCGAGAACTTCGAGAAGCTGCAGCTCGTGCCGTTTCTCATCGTCACGCCCCTGGTCTTCCTCGGCGGCAGCTTCTACTCCATAGAGATGCTCCCGCCCTTCTGGCAGACGGCGAGCCTCTTCAACCCGGTGGTCTACCTGATCAGCGCCTTCCGCTGGAGCTTCTACGGCTCCTCCGACGTGAGCGTATCCGTGAGCGTGGCGATGACGCTCGTCTTCCTGGCCGCCTGCCTGCTGGCGGTGCGCTGGATCTTCAAGACCGGCTACCACCTGAGGACCTGAGGAGTAAAATCTCTGCCGTAGCCCTCGACAGCGAGGGCGAGAGCGCACCGAGCGAGAGGGGTGATCCGCGCTGATCCGCCTGTACGGGGCTTCCGCCGGAGCCGTGACGGTCGTGGAGAGCGGACACGTCGAGAGGGCGCTCGAAGGTCGCGGCGCCGGGTGTGTCGCCGTCGACCCTGCGGACCCCGACACGGTCTACGTTGGCACCTCGGAGGAGGGGCTCTTCAAGAGCCGGGACGGCGGGCAGAGCTGGGAACGCCTCACGGGCGTTCCCCACGCGAGGATCACCGCCATCGCCGTCTCACCGGCCGACGGCGCCGTCTATGCCGGCACGGAGCCCTCCAGCCTCTTCGTGAGCCGGGACGGCGGCGTGAGCTGGCGGGAGCTCGAGGGGCTCAAGAACCTGCCCTCCGCTCCGACGTGGAGCTTCCCCCCGAGGCCCTGGACCTCCCACGTCCGCGCGATAGCCACGCACCACTCGGACCCGGGGCTCGTCGTGGCGGGCATAGAGCTCGGCGGCGTCGTCAGGAGCGCGGACGGCGGCGAATCCTGGCAGGACCAGCGCCCCGGCGCGCACGCCGACTGCCACTCGCTGCTGGCCCATCCCGCAGCGCCGCGGCTCCTCTACGAGGCGGCGGGCGGCGGTTTCGCCGAGAGCGAGGACTTCGGAAACGGCTGGTGCCGGTTCGAGGAGGGCTTGAGCAGGCGGTACGTCTGGGGTCTCGCCGCAGACTACGAAGATCCCGGGCTGGTCTACGTCTCCGCGGCTCACGGCCCCGGGCGGGCGCACGGTAGCGGCTTCTCGGACGCCGCGATCTACCGCCGCAGGGACGGGGGCCGGTGGGAGGCCCTGCTGGAAGGCCTCTCCGAGTTCCCATACGCCCTCGCGGCAGACCCCGAGACGCCGGGGATCCTGTACGCGGGGCTCGGTGACGGCACCATCCTGCGCGGCACCGAAGCGGGCGAGCGCTGGGAGGAGCTGGCCCGCACGCCCGGCCTCGCCGCCCTCGCAGCAGTGGCAGTCTGACGGTCTCCCGACCCATGATTCGAGCGCCGCAAAGCGCGGTAAAAGAATGGGTGTCGGGAGAAGGAGGGTACAGTGGATGAAGAGCAGCGCCGGTTCTGGGAGGATCTGCTGGCCTACTACCGTCGGGAGCTCGAGGAGCGGCAGCACCCGGCGATGGTCTCGATGCTGAGCTTCTTCCATGGCGAGGAGCAGGCCCAGGAAGACAGGCGCCTGGCCGAGGAGGGCCGCGTCTACCTGCTCAAGGACGGCAGACGCCTCACCAAGCGCATCGAGAACCTGGAACCATCGGATGCTCCCTACCTCATGGCGGAGCTGGAGGCGAACCAGGCCTTAGCCGAGGAACACTCGGCCGTGGAAGGGGACCACACGGTGACGCAGATGCCCGGCGGCGCCACCTTCACCCATCCCCACTACGAGGACGCCACCCGCAAGCTGCGCGAACGCTGGCGTGTGCTGAAGGACACTTGGTAGGCGCATCTGCGTCCTCCACGGCCGCCGGTTTACGCGGCCGCGAGGGTGGGTCCCCGTCCCGGATAAGGTCGCTCGCTGGCCAACCGGCTCTGGAGCGGAGCTACCGGCAGCCGTAGACTTCACGCCCATACGCCCGGCTAAAAACTTCTTTAGGGCTCGAAGACCGAGAATCAGCAAAATGGGTGATGCGGGACGGCGCGCGAAGACTCACAGTTCATGAAACAATAACAGATCGTCCCTCAGGGAGGAAGCATGACGCTGATAGCCGTGATCTTCTCGCTGGTCGGCCTCGCGGTCTGGGTCGCCGCGGGCGTCCTGCTCTACTTCAGGCGCAAGACGCTCAAAAAGACCGAGCTCATGCGCAGCGTGGAGACCTCATCGGCGGGTGAGGCGGCCTCCGCGACGCCCGGCACGCTGGTCGAGGTCAAGGGCACGCTGCGCTGCCAGGAGCCCCTGAAGAGCGAGATGGCCGGGCACACCTGCGCCTACTACATCTCCCAGGTGATCCGCGAGTACGAAGAGACCGATCGTGACGCCGACGGCGATCTGCGGACCCGCAGACGCTCGGAGGTGGTGGCGTCGAACGAGCGCTTCGCCCCCTTCGCGGTGGAGGACGATACCGGCGCGATAGGCGTGCGGGGAGAGGGAGCCGAGGTGGACGCCCAGGAGGTAATGAACCGCTTCGACCGCGACGCGGGCGGGGCGGGGACCTTCACGCTCGGCGGGCTCACCGTAAATCTGGGCTGGGGTGACCGCACGATCGGCTACCGCTACGTGGAGAAGGTGCTGCCCGTGGACTCGCCCGTCTACGTGCTGGGAGCCGCGCAGGAGGACGGCCAGATCGGCGCCCCCACCGGAGAAGGTGAGAAGGACAGATTCCTTATCAGCTACCGCTCCGAGGAGCAGCTCGAGAAGAAGCTCAAGCGGGACGCCCTGTGGCTGGGCCTGATCGCCTTGGGTTTGTTTCTCTTCGGGCTGATCTTTCTGGCCGTCGGCATCGGCACGGGTGCGGGAGCCCTCTTCTAGACGCGGGACACGGCAGGTGCCTCCCTCGCCGGGTCTCAACGGGCGCGGGGCGGCCCGGGTCCTCCCTGCGCCGCCCGAATAGCTCGTGACCGGCAACTCGACCATCAACCGAACGGGGAGAAACCGGCTCATGAGGTGGGGAGGCCTGGCAGCGATGGCGGCTGGCGTGCTCACCTGCCTGACACTACTGCTTACAGAGCTGGTTGCGGATGGGTTCTTCTATCTCTTGGGCCTCATCATGGCACTGCTGGTAGTGGCGCTCCCTACCCTCTACATCCGCCAGGCCGGACGGACAGGATGGTTGGGGCTTGCAGGCCTGATTATGTCTACCACCAGCGCGCTCGTTCTGGCCGTACTGCTGACCGCCGAGACGGTAGCGCGTGCCGCCTTCGGCTTTGATCCAGAAGAGTACGGGACTGTCTTCTGGATACTCGCGGGGGGACTCCTCTCGTTCGTAGCCGGAGCAGCCCTCTTCGGCCTCGATACGGCAAGAGCCGGGGTGTTGCCACGGTGGGGCGCAGCACTGTTCGCAACCGGTCTCCCCGCCGTGTTCGTACTAGACATATTCGCCGGAGCCTCCTTCGGAGGCGGGGCGACGCCGCCCGGCAGATTCATCGGGACACCGCTCTTTGCGGCCGGTCTGATCCGGTTGGGCTACGCGCTCTGGAAAGACACATCAGACGGAGGCCCTTCGCGTGCGAACTGACCCTCCGAAAGCCAGGAGATCCCGGACATAACAAGCTCCGGGATTGCCGAGTGGGCCTGCCTGGACTCGAACCAGGGACCTCTTCCTTATCAGAGAAGAGAGATACTTTTCCAGACATTTCCCGTGAGTGCAAAATCCCTGCAAAACGGCACATTATGCGGGTACCGACTTTTCCCGAGTTTTCAGGTCATTCGCGTGGGTTGCTGCACGGTTGCTGCACGCCGCCTGTCGGGGCTAATACCGGCGCGTGGCCGGCGTTAGCTCGTTTCCGTGCCGCCAACTAAGAGGGTTCGCCAACAGAGCCGCCTCTGCTCTTATGTATGCTCGGCGTAGGGCGCTCCTGTCTGAAAACTTCTCGGCAGGGTACGTTTCATTCCACAGAGAGAGTAGGGTAGGCCAGGATGGAAATCTACCTTCTATGTCTATCTGGTCCAGCACGAAAAGGAACGCTTTCAAGGTCTTGGCGGTAGGGATCTTCTGGCGAGGCTTGTTCAGGAAGTAGGCTCTATAGTTCTTGAGGGTGTTGAGGATCGTCTGTTCGGAGACGAACGGCATAAACTGTATCGTGCCTGCATTCACCGCTGCGGGGCCGCCGCCATTAACGCAACGAATGGGTTCTATTGAAGGCGGCTTCCCGGAGAAGAGGAAGAGCGCCACTGAGTCTAGGGTCTCCCACGGGTAGCACGCCTTTAACTCTTCCCCTACCTGCTCAACGGCCCCCAGAAGTCCTTGTACAGGATCCAGA
>JBFLXF010000085.1:0-7235 GCA_040757515.1 Actinomycetota bacterium | reverse complement strand
GATGAGGTCGGCGCCGACCTCATCGTCATCGGCACCCGCGGTCTGGGCCGCATCCAGCGCCTGCTGCTCGGTAGCGTCGCCGAGGGCGTCGCCCATCACGCTACCTGCCCGGTCCTGGTGGTGCGCGGCGGGTCGGGGGCGTGGCCGCCGAGGAGGGTCGTGATCGCGGACGACTCCTCGGGCGACTCCCGGCTCGCCGCGGATCTCGCCTCTAGCATCGGGGCCCTCTATGGAGCGAAGGGGCTGCTGGTACGCGCCTACCCCGAGCAGCCTGAGATGGACGAGGAAGGACGACGGTTCGAGCCTCGCGACGTGGACGACGAGCTGCACCGGGAGGAGAGGCTCCTCGAGGAGCGCGCTAGAGAATTGGAAGAGACGACCGGGCTCAGGCCGCGGGTCAGGATCTCCGTCGGCGACCCGGCAGAGGCCATCCTGGATGCCGCCGGGGAGGGGGATCTGATAGCGGTCGGCAGCCGCGGCATGGGTACCGGCAGGCGCATGCGGCTGGGTAGCGTCTCGACCAAGGTCCTCAAAGCCGCAAGGGGGCCTGTGCTGGTCTGCCCGAGCCCCCGGCGCTAGACCGGCATGGAGATCGGCGTCGCCGCCGTATTCCTCTTCGCGCTAGCTACCGCTCTCGCGACCGGGCTCGGAGCGCTCCCCTTCGCCCTGGCCAAGCACCCGGGCCGGCGCTGGCTCGGGGTCTCCAACGCCGTGGCGGCCGGACTCATGTTGGCCGCAAGCTTTGGCCTTATCTACGAAGGCGCGGACCAGGGGCTCTCTGGCACCCTCATGGGTGTCCTCCTCGGCCTCTGCGCCATAGTCCTCGCCCGGCACATCCTCCGGCACGACGAGCACCCGGTCGCCTTCGCCGCCGCGACCGATGTGGACTCCCTGAAGATGCTCCTGATCGTGGGCGTGATGACCGCGCACTCCTTTACGGAGGGGGTGGGAGTGGGGGTCTCCTTCGGCGGTGGGCAGGATCTCGGCCTCTTCATAACGCTCGCCATCGCCGTTCACAATATTCCGGAGGGTCTCGCGATAAGCCTCGTGCTCGTGCCGCGCGGACTGCGGTGGACGAGGGCGGCTCTCTGGAGCGTCTTCTCCAGCCTGCCGCAGCCCCTTATGGCCGTGCCGGCGTTCGTCTTCGTCGGGCTCTTCCGGGAGCTCCTGCCCTACGGGCTCGGCTTCGCGGCGGGAGCCATGATCTGGATGGTCTTCGCCGAGCTTCTCCCGGATGCCTTCGATGAGACCTCCCATAACCTCATCGCTATCGTCGCGACCGTCTCGATAGCCGCCATGGTCGCCTTCCAGTTCCTGATCCGCTGAACTGTCCCGCCCGGAGGAGTAGAATATGCCCGCTTTGGCGAGTGCGAACTCTGTAACCCGTCCCGTCTTGCTCGTCGTCCTCGACGGCATCCGGCCCGACGTTCTGCGGGCCGCTATCGGCGAGGGCGAGGCCCCGACTCTCGGAGATCTCGCCGGGAGAGGGGAGGCAATCTGGGATGCGGTCTCGGTCTTCCCGAGCATAACGCCCGCGGCGACGGCCGCCATAGTGACGGGCTCGCCGCCCGCAGAGAGCGGTATCTACGGGCATGCCTGGTACAACGCGGCGGAGGACAGGATCGTGGTCTACGGCGCGATGACGGAGACCGTCATCACGACCGGTCCTCTGCAGGTCCTCCACAACAACGTCTGGCGGATGAACCGCGACGATCTGCGCGCCGACACGCTCTTCGAGACGTTGCACGGGATGGGCTACGAGAGCGCCTGCGTGAACTATCCGATCCGGCGCGGTCCGTACAGCCATGAGGTGCGCCTGAAGACCCTCAAGGGCGTCGCCAGCGTGGGATCTCTGCTCGACACCACGGTGGACGGCCCGAAGGAGTACTACATGGGCGATCTCTTCTACAGCCGCGACCTCGGTCTGCATGGCCGCAAGGGGAGCGGCGGCCTACACCGCTCGGTCGGCATAAACGACGAGTACGCCGCGAAGGTCGGGGCGATGCTGCTCCGGGAGCACGCCGAGCCCTTCAACCTGATCTACTTCTTCGAGGGCGACTCCCTGGCTCACCACAAGGGCCTGGCGGCGCAGAGACGGTACGTGCGTACCCTGGACTCCTACCTGGCGGAGATCTTCGAGGCCGGAGGGGGTATCGAGGCGGCGCTGGAGGAGTACGCGGTGCTCGTCGTCTCCGACCACGGACACTGTCCGCTCTTGCCCAGAGGGCGACACGTGAGGCTCGACAGGGTCTCCGGCGAGTGGGCCGAGGTCGGCTCGAAGGCCCGCTTCGGCTCCGAGGCGAAGGTTCTCGTCGTCCCGAACGGGCGCTCGGCCCTGCTGTATCTCGCCGATGGCGTGGACCGGGCGAAGGTGGCCGAAGATCTGGTCGCCCGCCGCGGCGTGGACGTGGCCGCCTTCGAGGAGGAGGGGTGGGTCGAGGTTCGCAGGCTCGGGCGCAGGCTCAGATTCCGGTCCGGTGACGGTCCGGCGGACTTCTCCGGCCTCCGGTGGGAGATCGAGGGAGATTCGCAGACCCTGGACCTCGATCTCTCCGGCGACAGGGTGCGCTGCGGCGACTACCCGGACGCACTCGGGAGATTGTGGGGAAGCGTGCGTTCCCCGCGGGCGGGGGACGTGATCCTCTCGGCCTCTCCCGGGTACACCTTCGGCGAGGTCAACGGCAACTTCCACAAAGAGAGCGACCACGGCTCCCTGCACGCCTGCGACTCCAACGTCTTCTCCATCGGCGTGGGGATGCCGCCGGTTCGACGGATCACCGACGTCGCCTCAACCGTACTCGGCCATTTCCGGGCCAAGACCGGCCCCGAGATAGCGGAGACCGGTGCCCCGGCCTGAGCACCGCGACGAGGAGCGGCGCGGGGTTACCCCGCGCACCAGGCGGGCGTTCGGCTGCGTCACCTGGACCTACATGGGCATCCTGGCCTTCCTGGCGGCGGCGTTCCTCTTGCTCTTGCCGTTCCGCTATGTCGGAAGCGGCGAGCTGTACCGGCTGCTTGGCGCGCTCTCGTTCCTGGGGATGGTCCTGATCCTGCCGGGCACCGCCCTCGCCGCCGCCCTCGGCTACCGCACCTACCGTAACGAGCGCCGCACGGCTACGCGTCTCGGGGCCGGGGTTGGGGCAGTCGTCGGCTACGCCTGCTTCGCCTCGCTCTCCTGGCTGCAGGGCGCCGTGCCGCCTCCGCCCGAGGGCGGCGCCGACCCCGGGTTCGTCGCCTTCTGGCTCTCGCAAGGGCCGATCTTCTTCCTGTTCCCGCCGGTCATCCTCGCGGCGGCCGCGCTCGTCCTCTACGCCCTCTTCGCTACCGGCAGGAACTCCGAGAGCAGGCGCCGGATAGCCCTCTTCGGGACCGCGCTCGCCTTCGTGGGCGGCGCGGCGATCATCGCCACGACCTTCGAGATCCTCTCGCTCTTCGGAGCGGTCCTCTCCGCCCTCGCCGGAGCCGCCGGGGGCTGGATGGCGGGCGTCGGATACGCGCGGGCCGGCGGCGACGAGATGCTCCCGCCGCGCAAGGGTTAGCGGCCCGCGCGGTATACTCTCCCCGATGTCTCGCAACGGGTATCCCGATCGCTCCCACCTCCCGACCTCACCCGGCGTCTACGTCTTCAAAGACGGCGAGGGGCGCGTGATCTACGTCGGAAAAGCGAAGAACATCCGCAGCCGGGTCGCGAGCTACTTCACCAGGTCGGGCGACGGCCGGCCCAAGATCTCGGAGCTCAGAGAACGGGTTGCGCAGATAGACTTCATCGCCACGCGCACGGAGACCGAGGCGCTGGTGCTCGAGGCCAACCTCATAAAGCGCCACCGCCCACGCTTCAACGCCTCCCTCAAGGACGACAAGAGCTACCCGTACATCGTCGTCACCACCGGCGACGAGTACCCGCGCGTCTTCGCCACCAGGGGTGCTCACGACCCACGCCACCGCTACTTCGGGCCGTTCCCGAGCGCGGGCGCGGTACACGCCACCCTCGACGTGCTCAACAAGACCTTCCCGTTCCGCAAGTGTCGCGGCCCCGAGCCGGGCCGCCGCAGCGGCGTGCCTTGCCTTAACTACCACATCGGGCGCTCGGTCGCGCCGTGCGTCGGGGCGGTGACGAGGGAGGAGTACGACTCTATAATCGCCGATGTCATCGCCTTCCTCGAAGGGCGGGTGGACGGCCTGATCCGGGACCGCCAGGCCGCGATGCGCGAGGCCGCGGCCGCCATGGACTTCGAGCGCGCTGCGAAGCTGCGCGATGAGGTCTCGGCGCTCACGCACGTCCGGGACCGCCAGCGCGCGACGATCGCCTCCGAGGACTCCTTCGACGCCTTCGGCGCCCACGCGGAGGGCGAGACGGCCTGCGTGCAGGTCTTCGCGGTGCGGGAGGGGCAGGTGGTGAACCGCGACTCGTTCCTGCTGGACAACTACGGCGAGGCGAGCGCCGAGAAGGTGGCGCTCCAGTTCGTGCCGCAATACTACGGCACGGCGGCCGTCCCGCGCGAGGTGCTCGTGCAGGCAGACCTTCCGGAGGGGGACCTCGCCCCGCTCGCCGACCACCTCTCGGAGCTGCGCGGCACCCGCGTCGAGGTGCGCCGCCCGAGGCGCGGGGACAAGCGGCGCGTCCTGGAGATGGCGGTGCGCAACGCGGAGATGGGCCTGGAGCACGAACGGGTGCTGGAGGAGGCGCGGCGCAACAGGGTCGCCCAGACGCTCGACGGGCTGCGGGAGGAGTTAGCGCTGCCCAGGCTGCCAGTGAGGATCGAGTGCTACGACATCTCCAATACGATGGGCACCAACTCCGTCGCCTCGATGGTCGTCTTCCAGGGCGGGCGCCCGGCGAAGGACCAGTACCGGCGGTTCAGGATAAAGACCGTCGAGGGCCCGGACGACTTCGCGAGCATGGCCGAGGTCGTGAGACGCCGCCTGGAGCGCCTGAAGGCCGACGACGAGAAGTTTATGCCCGCGCCGGACCTGATCCTGCTCGACGGCGGTAAGGGACAGCTCTCCGCCGTCGCGCCGGTGATGGAGGAGATGGGCGTCGGCGACGAGTTGCCGGACATCCCCCTCCGCTCCCTCGCCAAGCGCGAGGAGGAGGTCTTCGAGCCGGGCCGTCCGGAGCCGGTGGTCCTGGATCGCAACTCCCCGGAGCTGCACCTCCTGCAGCGCGTCCGCGACGAGGCGCACCGCTTCGCCAACGCCTACCACCGCAAGCTGCGCGGCAAGGCGATGACCACCTCTGTCCTCGACGAGCTACCCGGTGTGGGACCCGAGCGCAAGAAGCGGATACTCGCCCACTTCGGCACCCCCGAGGCCTTCCTCAACGCCTCCCTCGAGGAACTTGAGGCCGTCCCCGGCCTCCCCGGCAGGGTCGCGCGCGAGGTTCACGCCCGGCTTCACAGGTAGGTCTCCGGCTTCGGGTCTCCGGCTTCGGGTCTCGGCCGGGGACGGCCGCTGCGTGTGCCGGCGACGACGCCCTCGGAGACGTTGCGTGGTAACGGCGGGGATGGGTGCTCTGAAGCCCGGAGCCTCCCTGTTAAATGCGCGAGAAATCGTTGAACGCGCCATTGCGGGGTGCTAGGCTCGGGATACGGGATGGCTCGTCTACCGCAGCATAGAGAGGACGGCTCGGCGTGAGCGAGGGAGAGCCGCAGGTCCTCGACCCTCCAGCTGCGGGCAGGCGGAGGCTCGTCGTCGTCACCGGTCTCTCGGGGGCGGGGAAGTCCAACGCGCTGCGGGCGTTCGAGGACGCCGGATACTTCTGCATAGACAACCTGCCGCCGCGCATGGTCCCGGCCGCGATGGAGACCGTCCAGGCCGAGGGAGGCCCGGAAGGTGTGGTGATCGTCATGGACATCCGCGGTCGGCGGTACTTCGGCGCGGAGCTCGAGCGGGCGCTGGAGGCGGTGGGGGAGGCGGACGGGTGGGAGAAGCGGGTGCTCTTCGTCGAGGCGGACGACCGCACCCTCGTCAGGCGCTACAAGGAGAGCCGCAGGCCGCACCCCGCGGCGAGGAACGGCGACGTCCTGGAGGCGATACGCACCGAGCGCCGGGAGCTCGCCGTGTTGCGGGAGAGGGCCGACCTCGTGGTCGACACCTCGGGCTACTCGGCGCTCGAGGTGCGCCAGCGGTTCAAACGGCTCGCCGAGTCGCTCTCGGCGCGGCTCACGGTCAGCCTGATCTCCTTCGGCTTCAAGCACGGCGTTCCGCTCGACGCCGACACCATCTTCGATGTCCGCTTCCTGCCGAACCCGCACTACGACCCGGACCTCAGGCCCCTCACCGGCCACGACGCCCCGGTGCGTGAGGCCGTGCTCGGTCAGGAGGACGCCCGGGCTTTCGTCGAGCGGGTCACGGGCCTGCTCTCCTTCCTCGTGCCGCGCTACGCCGCCGAAGGTAAGACCTACTTCACCGTCGGCGTCGGCTGCACCGGCGGCAGGCATCGCTCCGTGGTCATCGTCGAGGAGCTCGCGAAGCGCCTCGGTGAGGACGGGGAGATAGATCTCTTCGTCCGCCACCGCGACGTGGAAGCGTAGCCGTACAGCTCTCCGTCGCCGGTCATCGGGGAAGCGTCGAGTCCGGCGCCACGTCGGGGGTGGCTCCAAGACAGGCGATGCCCGGTAGAATCTCTCCGGAGGCGAAAGACGCAGAACGCTCTTGTTAAGGCTCTTGGCCGGAGGCTGACGGCCCGAGACCGACCGTAGGGAGGCATAGATGCCAGGGATGCTGGTGAACGGCGAGTGGAAGACCGAGAGGCAGCAGGAAGACGAGAAGGGCCGGTTCGTAAGGCCGTCCACGACGTTCAGGGATCGCGTGACGGCCGATGGGTCGAGCGGCTTCCCGGCGGAGGCCGGGCGCTACCACCTGTACGTCTCGTGGGCCTGTCCTTGGGCGCACAGGACGGCGATAGTGCGCAAGCTCAAGGGACTGGAGGATACTGTATCGCTCTCCAGCGTCGAACCGCACATGGGCGAGGACGGATGGTCGTTCTCGGATGACGGTTTCGCCGATCCCCTTTACGGCGCGGGCTTCCTGCGCGAGATCTACCTGAAGGCCGACCCGGACTACACGGGGCGAGTGACGACCCCGGTCCTCTGGGACAAAGAGCGCGAGACCATCGTCAACAACGAGTCGCGGGAGATCATGAACATGCTCGACACCGAGTTCGAGGCCTTCGCGACCACGGGCGCGAACTTCTACCCTGAGGATCTGCGCGACGAGATAGAGCGTGCGCTCGA
>JBFLXF010000084.1:0-7291 GCA_040757515.1 Actinomycetota bacterium | reverse complement strand
CGACCGTCACGGAGACTTCGTGCTCGGCGTCGAGCCTGCCGGCGGCGAAGTTCACGGTGGCCCTGTAGACGCCGGGGAGCTGGCCGACCCGCTTCTCGACCGTGGCGGCGCAGCTCGCGCAGTCCATTCCCTCCACCCGGACCACGGTGCGCTCGGCGGCGTCCCCGTAGCCGTCCTCGCCACCGTCCGCAGGCCGGGCCGGGGTCTTGACGACACCCAACCCGTTCCCGCCGGAGGGAGCGCAGCAGTCGTCGGTGCAGCCGGGGCCGGGAGCCTGCCCGGGGGTTCCATCCGGATTCTGGTCCGGCTGAAAAACGGGAAGTTGCCTCTTCTTCACGCGGGTACCTCCGTGTCCCGCGAGACCTCCGCCGACTCACCAAGCACTGCGGAAAGCAGCGAAAGCCCCTCATCCGTCAGGGAGTACATCACCAGCTTGCCGTCTCTACGAGATTTCACCAGGCCGACCGAGCGCAGCACCCTCATATGGTGCGAGACCAGGTTCTGGGCGCGCGAGGAGATCCAGGCCAGGTCGCACACGCAAAGTTCCTCACCCTCGCGCAAAGCCACCGCCAGCATGAGCCGGGTGGGATCCGAGAGCGCCCGGGTGCGCTCGGCGGCGTCCCGGGCAGCCTCCTCGGCGAGGAGCTTCCCGCGGATCTCCTCCGCCCGTGGAGCATCCAGACAGAGCAGGTCGCAACGGTCATCGGCCATAACTTATCCTAACGTCTGTTGATACATCGATGGGTAGATTAACAGATTTCGGCGCGGGGTTCGAGCGGACGGCAGGGTCGACCGCTATGCAACCTCTCTCTGATCCGCCCCGGCAAGGATCGCCTGCCGCCAGGCGGCTAGCGTGAGTTGGCCGCACTACCGGGCCTCGCCGATAACAACGTGAAGCGAAGGGCCGGGGGTCGACCCCGATGGTCGGCCCGCGGACCATCACGTGGAGTTGCGCCTTGCGCTGTGACCGGGGTAGCGCAGCCCGGGGTCCCCGGCGGTTGCGGAAGCGGAGCTGTAGCGACCCTTCAGGGCGGCCTCAGGCCGCCGCCGGGGTGGGTGCGCGGGCCTGCCACGGGAGTTTGGCGGCTCCCAACGGCTTCCGCTCGTGAAACCTCCTCGCAGCAGCGTTGGCCCGTCAGGGAGCGTCCACCTCGGGACAGGCGCTCCACAATCCCGCGCCCCTCTCCTCGGCCTCTTCCCTCGCCCGCTCGAACTCACGGCGGTAGGTGTGCGGGAAGTCGGTGGTACGGGCGAGGCCCTGCTCTATGAGGTCCTCGTTAAAGAGGCGCTCGTAGCGACCGTCGCCGTCGGTATCCAGGTAGACGTAGGCAAGGGTGCGGCCGTAAGCGTCTTCTGAGTCTCCGATGCGCGGGATCTCCAACCTTACGAGCCGACCTTCACGCACGACCCTGCCTTCTTCGTCGGTCTGCCTCTCGTAGAGGACCTGCTTCGTGTAGCTGGACGCCTGCGGTCCGAAGCAACCAATGGGCTGGTCAGGCGCCACGGTCTCCGGGGTGTCCACTCCTATGAGGCGCACGAGTGTCGTCCTGCCCTGAGTCTCGACTTCGATGGTGTCTCCATCGGTGACCTTCGTGACCTCTCCGTAGAGTTGGTCGGAGCCGCCCATGCGGTAGATCAGGCCGTCGAAACCAACCCGCGAGACCGGATAGAAGAGCAGCGCGAAGACGAGAGCAACGGCGACGAAGACGCGCTCGGAGTTGCCGCCGCTGACGACGCGGTACTCGTCGCGGCCGGGGAAGACGGCGATCAGGCGGCTCGGCCAGAAGAGCTGCACTCCTCCGAGGGTCATCATGTCGGTGAAGAGGTGAGATCCGTAGCCTACCCCCACGGCGATCATCGCGGCCGGCTGGCCGGTGATCCACCACAAAAGCGAGCCGAGAGTTATCGTGGCGAGGATTAAGGCGAGCAGGGAGTGCAGGAAGGAGCGGTGACCGAAGGTGCGATACAGGTCCTCCGAGACGCCGCCGAGCTGGTGGCCGAGCCAGCTCTTGGGGTAATCGGCGTCGGGCAGGACGGAGCAGACCGCCGCGGCGAGGACCGAGGGCGTCTCGTAGTGGAAGTCGAAGACCGCGGAGGCTGCGAACAGGCAGCACTCGCCGAAGACTATGTGCGTGGCGACCTTCACTCGTCCTTTGGCCTCTGCATCTTGAAGAAGAAGGGCCGGAGGCCGTACATGAGGGCGAAGGCTATGCCGGCGAGGATGTAGAGGCTCTGGTCGTCGAGGCCGAGGCTCACGTAGCGGACCGCCATCGCTACCGCGGCCACCACGAAGATGACCGGCGTCATGTCCACGTAGCGTTTCTCGTCTTCGAGGCGCAGCTCCACCACCTCGGCGCCGAGGCGCTCTATGGCGGTACGTCCCGTACCCGCGAGGTGACCCTCTACAACTACGCGCTTGCCCTTCACTATGGGACGTACGTGCTCTATCTCGCCCATGGAGGAGCGGTAGAGGGCACGCTGCAGCCCCGCCTCGTCCACGTCCCTGCCCCTCACCTCGCCGAGCTGCTTGGGATCGAGCAGGCCCTTTCGCCACGCTTCGAGTGCCAGGTGGACCAGCGCGGCCTTCCTCGCGCCCGCCGGTATACGGAAGTCCTCGCCGACACCCCCGTCGATCCCGCTCTGGTGACGGTAACGGCGGGAGGTGTCGAAACCTCGACCCGGGCGGCCGGCTCTACCCGTCGAGAAGTCAGGGAAGCTGTTACCGCCGGACGGCCGTCGGCGGTCCCTGCCGTTGCTCTTTGAGGTGTCGAAGTCCGTAGGCGCCTCGCCTTCTCCCGCCCGTGCGTGTGATCTTCTCTCTTATATAGGGTTTCTCACACACGGATACGCCCTCTTCCGGCACGGACGGCTACGTCTCCATCGTGTCGGTGCGGACGCGCCTTACGGCGTCCTCGCTGAAGCCCGCGTCCATGGGCTTACCTTTTTCCAGGCGGCCGAGGGCCTCGGCCAGCAGGGCCTTCACCATCCCGGCGCGCTGCCTCAAGGACGGAGGTCTGCCCTCGTAAGCGTACCGCAGGGTTATCTTCAGACCGCCCTCCCGGGCGCGGGACACGCAGACGGATAGGAGACGTGCTCTCAAGGGACCGGTCCGTTGCCGCGGACGAGCCGAAGACGGGGACATCTCTTCGGCAGTACCTCTGCCAGCGCGGCCTCGTTGTCCCGCACCAGCCGCATCAGGCGGTCGGCGTGGTCGGGGTTCAAGGACTTCAGGCCCTCGACCACTACCCTGTAGCCTGCCGGCCGCTCCGCGTCAGGTTCGGCATAGGCTTCGAGGCCCAGGAAGCAGAGCTTGCGGTAGAGGGTATTGACCTCCCCGCGACGGCGGACCACCTCGTCGTAGCTGCTCATGCTTCGCTCCTTTCCCGGCGGCGGTACGCCTTCGCATCCTCCAGCACCCAGGGCGGGCACCCGGACACCGCGACCTCGTGCCACTCGCCGGTGGTAGGGTCGTGCAGGGCGACGTAGCCGGGCTCTCTGGCCCACCGGATCACGAGCCCCCGGCGGTCCGCCTCCTCCAGCCTGCGGCGCTCGCGTTCGAGGTGCCGGATCAGGGCTCGCTTGTGCTCGCGGAGGACGGCGCGCAGCTCGTCGGTTGCGGCGCCGGCGGGAGCGTCTACGCGCAGCGTGAGGCCGCTGGCTTCCAGACGCACGTCGCGCGTACGCAGCTCCTCAAGCAGTGCGCGAGCACTCATAATGTGAACCTCACGCGCCCGTCTTCGTCCGGGGCGTGCAGGCGTGCACCGTTTTCGGAGGGGTATGCACCCCCTCCCCCGCCTTCCTCATCGCCGTTCGACGGGGGGAGGGGGGTGTCTATCCCCCCGTTTTCGCCTGCACGCTTGCACGCTTTCAATGCATCCGGAGGCGGCAGTATCTCCAGGTCCTCGGGCAAGGGATCTCCGGGCACCAAGCGGGAAGGCTTGCGGGGGTTATCTTCGAGATCTCTGAGATAGCCCTGTTCTCTGGCTGTCTTGATCCTGCGGGAGGCGGCGGAGCGGTCGAGCTCCAGCTCCCGGGCGACCTCTGCCACGGTCACCGGCTCGGAGTTCCCGGCGTGCAGGCGTGCAACGGCGTGCACGGCCTCGCGCACGCCTTTGGGCACGGTTGCTTCGATGCCTTCGCTCACCAGGTCGGCCACCAGTTCCCTGACGGCGACGTAGTCGTCGAGGGTGGCGACGATGCGGCCGTCGGCATCCTTCTCGCGAGTGGCCTGGTGCAGGACGGCATGGGCACGGATCAGATTCAGGACCGCACCGAAGTCCCGGCGCAGCCTGACGGCCACGGGCGGGACCAGCTCGGCGAGATCCCCGGCGTAGGGGATGACGACCTGGCGTTCGGCCGTCACCAGCCACTCCTGGAGGGCGAGCCAGGGTTTGAGGTCTGGCTCGCCGATCCTACCCCTGGCCAAAGCCCGCAGCACGTTCCTGGTCTGCTCCTGGGTGTCGGCGACGGTCAAAGAGAGCAGGCGGGTCTCGTTCTCGGGGTGGAGCTTGACGGCGGTGGTGGTGACGATCAGGCCCGTGGGGCCTTCCCGCTCTATGAGGCGGGGCCTTATGCCGTCTTTGGTGCTCTCGACCGTCTCGTAGCGGACGCGCCCCTCAGAGAGCAGAGAGCGCATCAGGTAGGTGGCGAAGTCGCCGCTCATGCCCTCGGCCTCGTAGATCACCAGGAAGCGGTGCTTTATGGGCTCTTCGGAGTAGGCGAGCGTCCGCTCGCTCATCGCGGTTAAAGCGTAGTAGGCGTCCTCCGGGAAGAAGGAGAGGACACGCTCCACAAGGTAGGTCTTGCCGCCGGAGGACGGCCCCTTGACCGCGATACTCACGATTCTCTCCAGGAGACGGCTCGTGAGGGCCAGGTAGAGGAGCTTCGCGGCCCGGCTCTCGCCGGCGACGCCGGAGCGCCCAAGCTCGGCGGCGAAGCGGTCGAGTATGCGTCCCTCGCGGGCCAGACCCTCGCAGGCTTCCCGGACTTCACGGGCACGGGCCTCGGCCCGCTCCTTCTCCTGGTCGATCAGAGTCGCCGCGCGCCCGAAGGCGGCCCGCAAGTTCTCCAGGAAGCGGGTAGGATCGGACAGGTGAAGCTCGCTGACGTCCTTCGCTCCGTCGAGCTCCACGAAGCGCAGCCGGTCCCGGATACCCGAGGCGGCGAGCCTTGCCTTCAACATCTCTCCTCCCTCGTCCGGCTCGATCACGGCGTAGACCTTCCCGACGCCTTCAAGGTCCTCGGCCCACTCAGCCTTCCAGTTGGAAGCGCCGGGGACGCCCAGCGCCTCGATGCCATGGTGCCAGAGGGTGTGGCAGTCGCTCTCGCCCTCGACCAGCACGACGTAGCCGGCCTCCCGGACGCGCTCCATGCGCCACAGGCCGTAGAGGGTCGGCTTCGAGCCCTTGCGCCACCGGAAGCGGTTGTCGCCCTGCGGAGACTTCTCCAGGGCCAGCCGCAGGCGCACGGCTCCCTCCCGGCCGTCCTCCGTGAGGTACGGCATCCGCACAGCCTTCGTGCCCATGTAGCTGACGGTCGAGAGGCCGAGCTCCCGGAGAAACTCCACGGGCAGTTCCTTGGCCCCGGCATAGGCTTCGAGGGTGCAGGGAGGTTGCGCCATTGCACCCGGTTGCGCGGGGTCGCGCAATCCCTTTTCCCGCTTATCTTCGCCCTTTACAGAGCGGGGTTGCAGCGTTGCAGTCCTATACGGGGGGAGGTTACTCCCCTCCTCCACTCCGCGGCCGTTCCGGGAGAACAGGTCGCGCCTGCGAATTCCCCGCTCTTCCAGGGCCGACAGCACTTCGTCCTGCGAGCAGCCGGCAAAGCAGTGGAGCAGGACGCGGCCGTCCTCTGCCTCCTCGACGCGCAGGTTGGGGGTGTTCCTGTCGTCGTGGGCCGGGCAGAAGGCCAGGTACTCGCCTCGATGGTCGGGACCCCTGTCTACCTCCAGGACCTCCAGCACGCGCTCCAGCGGCCTCACGACGCCCTCCTAATGGCGTCTCCTGGGCGGGTGTATCACGTAGACGACCCGTCCCTGGATGATCGTCTCCTCATCGGGCACGACGATGTCCTCGTGCTCGCCGTTCTCGGGCTTTAGCCGCAGGTACTCACCCTCCCGGTAGAGCCTCTTGACGGTGACCTCCTCGCCTCCCCGAAGCAGCGCCACCACTACCGCCCCGTCGGGCGGGTCCTCGTCCTCCTCGACGACCAGAAGGTCTCCGTCCTCGATGCCGGCTCCGGTCATGCTCTGCCCGACCACCCGCAGCGAGTAGCGTTCCCTGCCTGAGGGGGAGTAGAGGAGTTCCGCGGGCAGAGAGAAGGTTGTGCTCTCGTCCACGATGGCCTCGAACCCGCGCCCGGCGGCGATCCGGCCCAATAGAGGCGTCCTCCCCGCCACCTCCCAGCCTGTAGGGGTGAGCCTCAGGCCCCGGGCCTTCCCGACCTCCCGCTCGACGTAACCGGCCTCTTCGAGCTTCTTGAGATGCTTGTGGGCGGTCTGTGTGCTCCTCAAGCCCACGGCCTCCCCCACCTCCTTCACGCTCGGCGCCCCCTCGCCCCTGGCGGCCCTGCGGGCCAGGTAGCCCAGGATCTCCAACCTCTTCTCCAGGTTCTCTCGCATCGCTTATGTCCCTCCCCGAAGGCGTATTCGAGGGTACTGTAGACGATCCTGGCCTTGACCGCAAATGTGTATTTGTACTACAGTAGGGAACAGGACAGAAGAGGGGAGTGTGGGTGAACAGGGAGCGAGAGTGGCTGAAGGTACCGGAGGTGGCGGAGGTCCTGCAGATCGCGCGCAGCCGGGCGTACGAGCTGGTCGGCTCGGGGCAGATCCCATCGGTGAGGATCGGGCGCAGCGTCCGGGTGAGCCGCAGGGAGCTCGATCGCTGGCTCGAAGAGCAACGCTATCCGGAAGCCAGGCGGAAGTAGACCCGTCGGGGAGGATCCCTACCTCGTAACAGGTGGATCATTGACATTGTCTACGCAGCGATCAAAGATCGTCGGACGGCAGGCTCATGGTTGGGGAGGTGGATCCAAGCAGGATAAAGGCACCCGGATGTTGAGAGGTGTTGTAAGTGGCGACGCTCGTCGCCGGGACCGGAAGGGAAGGAGAAGATGGGTAAACGCGGCAACGGCGAGGGCAGCATCAGCCGTCGCAAGAACGGCACCTGGCGCGCCGAGTACACCGTGTACACGGCCGAGGGGCGCAAGCGGAATACGCTGTACGGCAAGACGCGCAGGGAGGTGGCGGAGAAGCTGGCGAAGGCGATAGCGGACCGCAATGGCGGCATCG
>JBFLXF010000083.1:0-7296 GCA_040757515.1 Actinomycetota bacterium | reverse complement strand
GCCGCTCCCATCGCGAACCCGACGGAGGAGGCGGCGAGGGCGGGAGCGTCGTTGACCCCGTCTCCGACCATGCCCGCGGCGCCGTGTCTGGCGACCAGCTCCCGCACCGCCTCGACCTTCTGCTCCGGCATCAGCCGCGCCCGGTATCCGATGCCGAGGCCGGAGGAGATCCGTCGCGCCGCAGCCTCGGCATCTCCGGTGAGCATCACGAGATCTTCGATCCCCGCCGCGCGCAGCTTCTCGATGGTGCTCCGGGCGTCGGCGCGCACCGCGTCGGCGAGCCCGAAGACGGCGAGCGGACCGCTCTCGTCTCCCAACACCACGGGTGTCTCGCCCGCCCGCTCGGCCTCCTCCAGAGCCTCCTCTGCGCCGCCGAGGGGTATCCCTCTCTCGGCGAAGAGGCGCGGGCTGCCGACCAGGTAGCGCTTGCCGGCGACCTCACCCTCCGCTCCCCGTCCCGCCACGGCGCGGAAGCCGCTCACGGGCGGCAGGTCGTCCGCCGACCGGACCGCCGACAGGATCGCGTATGCCAGCGGGTGCTCCGAGCGCCGCTCGAGCGCGGCGGCGATCTCGAGCACCTCGTCCTCGCCGTGTCCGCCTAACGGCAGGATGCGCGAGAGGACCGGCCTACCTTCGGTGAGGGTCCCGGTCTTGTCGAAGGCGAGGGCCTTCAGGCTTCCGGCGGCCTCCAAAGCCTCCCCGCCCTTTATGAGGATGCCGCGCCGGGAGGCGGCCCCGATGCCGGAGACGACCGTGACCGGGGTCGAGATGACGAGCGCGCACGGACAGGCGATGATCAGCAGCGCGAGCGAGCGGTAGAACCACTCCCCGAAGTCTCCGCCGAGGAGCGGCGGCACGACCGCGAGTACGATCGCTACGCCGACCACCGCCGGGGTGTAGACGCGTGAGAAGCGGTCCACGAACCGCTCCGAGGGGGCCTTGCCGGCCTGCGCCTCCTCGACCAGGCGCGTGATCCTCTGCAGCGTCGACTCCCCGGGGCGCTTCATAGCCCGCACCAGGAGCCCGCCCGGGCCGTTGAGACTGCCGGAGAAGACCTCGTCGCCCGGTCCTTTCTCGACCGGCACGCTCTCGCCCGTGATCGGAGCCTCGTCCACCGCGGAGGTTCCCTCGACCACCTCGCCGTCCACCGCGAGCCGCTCTCCGGGCCGGATGACGAGGACGTCCCCGACGTTCACCTGCTCTGCAGGCACGACCTCCCCGCTCTTCAGCAGCACTTCGTCCGGGGCGAGGCGCGCCAGCGCCCGCACCGCCTCTCGCGTGCGGTCCACGGCGTAGACTTGCAGGGCGTTCCCGGCGGCGAAGAGTACGACGACCGAGGCGGCTTCGGCCCACTCCCCGATCCCCACGGCCCCGATCACCGCAAGGCTCATGAGCGCGTTCATGTCGAGGTGGCGGGCCCTCAGCCCGGTCAGCGCCGCCCGGAAGATCGGCGCGCCCCCGATCGCGATGGCCGCCGCGTAGCTTCCGGCCCGGACAGCATCGGGCGTTCCGGCGAGCGAGAGCGCGAGGCCGAGCGCGAACAGGAGCGCCGAGGCGAGCACGGAGAGCGCCCGCGGCGTCCGCCAGAACGGCGTCCGGTCCGCCTCCCCAACCTTCGCCACCCCGTAGCCCGCCTCTCTTACGGCGGCCTCGATCTCCCGGCGGGACAGCCCCGGCTCGTGCTCGGCGTCGAGTCTCCCCGCCGCGAAGTTCACCGTTGCCCGGCGGACTCCCGGCAGGACCGCCACGCTACGCTCGACGGTCGCCGCGCAACTGGCGCAGTCCATCCCCTCGACCCGCAACACGGTCCTCTCCAGCCCTCCTGCGGCCGTCTCCGGCCTCGCCGGGCCAAGCCCGTCACGGGGCTCCTGGCCGAGGACCGGGAGCATCTTCTTCTGGGGACTCATGCGCGGGCCTTCTCGCCGAGGACGGCGGAGAGGAGAGAGCGTCCCACGGTTGTGAGGGAGTACATGACCAGCTTCCCATCGCGCCGGGAGGAGACGAGCCCGGCGGAGCGCAAGAGGCGTAGATGATGCGAGACCAGGTTCTGCGCGCGGTTCGAGATCCAGGCCAGATCGCAGACGCACAGCTCTCCGCCCTCCGCCAGCGCCGCCGCCAGCATCAACCGCGTCGGGTCGGCGAGAGCCCGCGCCCGCTCCGCGCCCCCCCGCGCCGCCTCCTCCCCGAGCAGCCCTTCCCGTATCTCCTCTGCCCGCGGCGCGTCCAGACACAACAGATCGCAACGTTCGTCAGTCATATCTATATTCTAACGTACGTTGATATGAAATGGGAGATCAGTTTTGGTGTTTCCTGCGGGGGGTGAAGCGCAGGAGTAGTGGGCCGTCGTTTGGGTGGTCGCCGGCGTGGTCCACCTGGAGGGTTGTGTGTTCTATACCGTACTCGCTGGCGAGGAGGGCCTCCAGTTCGCGGCGCCTCGCGTGGCAATCCTCCTCGGGGCCGACGAGTACGTGGGCGGCGAGGGCGGGGAAGCCGGAGGTTATGGTCCAGACGTGGAGGTCGTGGACCTCGCGGACGCCTTCGACGGCGACCATCTTCTCTCCGACCTCCCGCACGTCCAGGCCGCGGGGGGCTTGTTCGAGGAGGATGTTCACCGAGTCGCGCAGCAGCTTCCACGACGAGGCTATGACCAGGATACCGATAAGCACGCTGATGATCGGGTCTGCGTACTCCCAGCCGGTAGCGATGATGATGAGGGCGGCGGTGATCGCGCCGACCGAGCCCAACAGGTCGGCCAGCACGTGCCGGAGAGCGCCCTGCATGTTCAGGCTTTCACCGCCGGAGCGGGCCAGGATCAGGGCCGCTCCTATGTTGACGAGCAGCCCGATCGCGGCGACGAACAGCATCCAGCCGCCCAGGATCTCCGGCGGTTGTGTAATGCGGCGGTAGGCCTCGATAAAGATCCAGATGGCTATCGCGACGAGCGTCACGCCGTTGAACAGGGCAGCCAGGATCTCCGCCCGCTTGTACCCGAAGCTCCTCTGGGGTGTTACGGGGCGGTCCGCGAGCCAGAACGCGAACAGCGCGAGCGCTATCGAGAAGGTGTCCGAGAGCATGTGCCCGGCGTCTGCAAGCAGCGCGAGGCTGCCGGTGAGGAGCCCGCCGATGACCTCAGCGACCATGAAGGTCGACGTGAGCCCTAGCACGACGATCAGCGCCCGCCGGTCCGCGCCGCGCGCGTGCTCGTGGTCTGCGTGAGCGTGCGCCATGCGCGTAAGTTTAACCCCGATGTGAGGGGCTAACCTCGACCGTCATCCGCTCCAGCTTCGGGTTCGCCCTTCGCGCCGCCTCGACGACGCGCTCCGAGATGTCCCCGCTCTCCGAGACGGTCAGCGCAGCCCGCATCCTGACCCGCACCTCGGAGTGCAGCCGGTGGCCGATCCAGCGCGCCCGCACGGACTCGACCGCTTCCACACCGGAGACGCCGCCCGCGGCACGCTCTATCTGCTCGACCACCTCCGGCTCGACGGCGTCCATCATCCGCTGCCAGATCTGCAACGCCGAGCCCTTGACGATGAACAGGATGGCGACCGTTATGCCGAGGCCCACCAGGGGGTCGAGGACTGGATAGCCCAGGGCGACCCCGCCCGCCCCGACCAGCACGGCCAGCGACGTGAACCCGTCCACCCGCGCGTGCTGCCCGTCGGCGACGAGGGCGGCGCTCCCGATCTTCTTCCCGGTCCGTACCCTTACCCGGGCCACCACCTCGTTGCCGAGGAATCCCAGGGCGGCCGCCACGGCGACCCAGCCCACGTTCGAGATCTCGGAGCCCCGGATCAACCTCATCACCGACTCGTAGCCGGCCACGCAGGCGGAGAAGAGGATGACCGCCACGATGGCGACCCCCGCCAGATCCTCGGCCCTGCCGTAACCGTAGGTATAAGACCGGTTCGCCGGACGGCGCGCCAGCGCGAAGGCGAGCCATAGCGGCAACGCCGTCAGGGCGTCGCCGAAGTTGTGTAGCGTATCCGCGAGCAGCGCCACCGAGCCGGAGAGCGCCACGACGCCTAGCTGCAACGTCGCCGTCGCCGCCAGGATCAAAAGCGACAGCTTGAGCGCCCTTATGCCCTCCTCGCTCGTCTCGAGCGCCCGGTCCACGCCATCGTGATGGTCGTGCGAGTGCCCGAACGGCAGGAGGTGAGAGAGCTTGTGGAGTAGTCCCTCCCGATGCTCCCTCCCGCTCATCCGCGGCCTCCCTCAAGCCGTACGTGGTCCACGTGGTAGAGCGACTCCCTCAAGAGCACCCCGAGGTGGTCGTCGGCCAGCGCGTAGAAGCACATCCGGCCCTCACGGCGCCTCCTCACCAGGCCGAGATCCCGCAGAACCCTGAGCTGGTGGCTCGTCGCCGACGCGCTCATACCCACCGCTTTGGCCAACTCACCCGCAGGCATCTCCCCGCGTTCCAGCAGCGCGAAGAGAACCCGGATCCGCGTCGGACTCGACAACGCCCCCATCAGAGCAGCCAGCTTCTCGTCTATCCCCGAAAACCCGCCGCCCGGCAATACGTCCCGCGGCTCCAGTAGCCGGGCACCCGCCGGTGCCGTCTCGAAATGCGCCATGCACTAATCATATGAAAAGTTGAAGAATTTTTCAACTAAATGGGTAAAGAGGAGGGCGCCGGTCTACCGGTGCCCGAGAGTGGGAGGCGGGTCAGTCGTCGCGGTACTGGCGCAGGGCCAGCCAGAGGCCGAAGGCGACCTCTGCCGCGCCGAGGGCGCGCATGTGGTTTGGATTCTCGGCGAAGAAGCGTGCGATCTTGCGAAAGCCCTGCGGGCCGGTCTCCCAGAGCAGGGAATGCCCACGCGGGGCGAGGAGCGCGATGATCCCGTCTCCGATGCAGAGGATCGCCGCCGTCTCCGCTATCCGCCTGCCCCACATCCCGTTATCCCTGCTCTGGACGTTCGGCGAGAGTGAGGTTCACGGACTGCTCCTCGCCGCCGCGTACTATGGTCAGCTCCACCTTGTCGCCGGGGCGGTAGTCACGCAGGGCGGCGAGCAAGTCGCCCGAGTCCTCGACCTGTTCGTCGTCTATCGCGGTGACTATGTCTCCCTGCCGCAGACCGGCTTCGGCTGCGGGGGTGCCCTGTCCCACTTCCGTGACCAGGACCCCTGACTCCACCGAGAGGCCGAACTGCTCGGCGATGCGGGGCGTCAGGTCGCTCAGGCCGATGCCTATGTATGGGGTGGAGACCTCGCCTGTCTCGATGAGCTGCTCCGCCACCTCGGTTGCGGTCGTCGAGGGGATAGCGAAGCCTATATTCTCGGCGCCGGTCTGTCCGGGGGGCAGGTAGGCGGCGTTGATGCCGACCACCTCGCCGTCGCGGTTCGCCAGCGCGCCGCCCGAGTTACCCGGAGAGATCGCCGCGTCGGTCTGGATCAGGTCCACCAGAGAGGGAATCTGGACGCCTCCGCCGGTGATCTGTGGCGGTATCTCTCGGTTGAGCCCGCTTATGACGCCCGCCGTGACGGTGGACTCGAAGCCGGAGGGACTGCCGATGGCGACGGCGAGCTGGCCTACGATCAGGTCGTCGCTGTCGCTGAAGCTCGCTGCGGGGAGGTTATTGCGGTCTACCTTAACGACGGCTATGTCGGTGCGCGGGTCGCCCCCGATTACCTCTCCCTGCAGGGTAGTGCCATCAGCGAAGGCAACGTTGACCCGGTCTGCGCCGGCGACGACGTGGTCGTTGGTGATGATGTATCCGTCGCTGCGGTAGATCACGCCGCTCCCCACGCCCTCCTGCTCCTGAGGTCCCAAGGGCGTAGTCTGTATGGCGCGCACGTTGACCTGCACGACGCTTGGTTCCACTTGCGCCGCCACCCGCGCGACCGGCTCGTTCTCGGGGATGCTCTCAGGAGCCTGGGCGGGCTCCTGGGCCACGTTCTCCTCTCTGGAGCCCTGCCGGTCGTCGGAGCAGCCGACCAGCAGGGCTCCTCCCAGCATGACTGCCAGCGAGAGCACGAAGGCTCTAAATCTCAGATTCAACGCTTCGCAACCTCCTGTCGCCGCCACGGGCGCTCTAACGAAGCCTAAAGTCTATCGTATAGGATCATCGGTTGGCTCCGGTGTAACCTTAGGATCAATGAACGCCTTGCCGAGCAGAAAAGAGCTGCCGGTGGACCTGGCGCGCGCCGGAGAGGCCAGGCACTTCATCGCGTGGTGCGGTGCCGTCGCCGGGCTCGGCGGCGGGCGCCTGGGCGACCTCGCCGTCGCCGCAGAGGCTGTCCTCACGGACATATTCCTCTCCTGCGAGGGCGGTACCATCGAGATAGAGTCCGGGCGCGAAGAAGGGCGGCTCCGCATCTCCATATCCCACCCGCCGCTCAAGGAGCGCCGAATGTCCGGGCTTGAGGAGGTGCTGGAGCGCTTTCTGGACGGCCACGAACTGACCGGGAGCCGCGCCGTGCTCCTCAAGGAGATCTGAGAGAATGTATTCGTTCGCGAGAAAGGAGACCAGGTGCCGGAGATCCCGGACGAGATCATGAGCCGCCGGAGGTTCCTGAAGCTGGGCGTCGCCACGATCCCTGCGGCCGCCATGATCTTCCTCTCCGCCTGCGGCGGCGAAGAGGACGAGGACGAAGACGAGGAAGAGGACGACTAGCCCTCGCTCATCGCAGGGCATCGAGCGCCACGCGAGCCGCGTCCTTTAGCGTCTCGCGGTCGGCGCCGGCTCTCGCCAGGACGCGCAAGCCGTGCAGGTTGTTGACGAGGAAGCGGGCGAGGGCTCTGGTGTCCCGGTCCCCCGGGATCTCGCCGTTCCTTCGGGCCCGCGCGAGCGCGCCTTCGAAAGCCGCTTCGAGCCGCTGGACGTACCCGGCTATGCGCTCCCGGATCTCGGTGTCGTGCGGGGCCAGCTCTACGGCGGAGTTCGCCAGCAGGCATCCTCGTCTGGGTTCGTGGCCTGTCAGGTTCTCGACGGTTCGCCTAAAGACTTCCTCTATCCCCGCGAGTGCGGGCTCGGAGCCCTGGAGCACCTCGACCGCCCATCCGGTCCTCGTCTCCTCGAAGCGGTCGAGCGCGGCGAGAAAGAGGGAGCGCTTGTCGCCGAAGGTAGCGTAGAAGCTTCCTCGTCCGATTCCCATGCCGCCGAGCAGATCCCGCATCGATGTCGCCTCATAGCCCCGGCTCCAGAACAGCTCCATCGCCGCCTCCAGCGCCGCCTCCGGCTCGAACTCTCTGGTCCTTGGCATAACTCCTATACCCCGTCTCTGGTTGGAAGTTTACTCCTCCGCGGACCGAACCGGCGCTCACGGGCCCGTGGGTTCACGGGCCCGTGGGTC
>JBFLXF010000082.1:0-7302 GCA_040757515.1 Actinomycetota bacterium | reverse complement strand
GCGACGTCATGGGCAAAGGGATGCCCGCCGCCCTCCTGATGGCGACCGCCCGCGCCGTCCTGCGCGCCCTGTCCCGCCAGAATCCGCCCGGCGACACGATGAACCAGGCTGCGAGAGCCCTGGAGGTCGACCTGCAGCGCTCCTCCAGCTTCGTCACGCTCTTCCACGCGCAACTCGACGCCGCCGCGCGGCGCGTCTCCTACGTTGACGCCGGACACGGCCACGCCTTCGTGAAGCGGGCCGGCGGCAAGGCCGAGAGGCTCGACACCGGCGGCATACCGCTCGGGATACTCCCGGGCGAGACCTACGAGGAGGTCTCCGTCGTCCTCGAACCCGGCGACGCCCTCGTCGTCTACAGCGACGGACTCGTGGAGGCCCACCCCGACGCGGCGCTCAGCGTGGAGACCATCTCCGAGCATCTGCAGGGGGCCGGCGGCGCAGAGGAGATGGTGGGGCGCCTGATCCGGCTAGCAGAGCCAGCCGGTCCCCCGCCCGACGACCTGACCGTCCTCGTCCTCTACTGCCGGGAGATCAAAGCCCCCGCCGGGGCAACGAAGGAACGCGGGGCGTGATCGGAGCCCCCGGCAACGACGGTGAGCAAACCAAGGGACCGAGAAGACCGGCCCGCGTCGTCCTCGCAATGCTCGTCTCTATAATCCTGATCATGCCGGTGCACGCCAGTGAGCCCGCGACCGCCACCGAGAGCCAGTCGGTGGCCGTCCCCTCTTACTTCTACCCCGACTCCGGCTCCCCCGGCTCGCTGTGGGACTCGCTCGGCTCCTCATATCCCGCGGCGCGCATCGCGGTCATAAACCCGAACAGCGGTCCCGGCGACGCCCGGAATCCCGACTACACCCGGCAGACGCGGGAGAGCCGGGCCGCAGGACTCGCGGTCCTCGGCTACGTACACACGAGCTATGGCGCCCGCGACCTAGAGCTCGTGAAGGCGGAGATAGACCGCTACTACGAGTGGTACGGCGTGGACGGCATCTTCCTCGACGAGGCCAGCACGAACTGCGACCTCGTTCCAACCTACTACGCGCCGCTCTACGACCACATCAAATCCAGGGGCGGCACGGTGGTCCACAACCCCGGCACCCATCCGGAGAGAGAGTGCCACATGTCCGTGGCCGACGTGCTCGTCACATTCGAGGGCTCCTACGAGGCCTACACCACCGGCTACTCGGCTCCGGCCTGGATCTCAGACTATCCTCCGGAGCGCTTCTGGCATCTGGTCTACGCGACGCCCACGGAGGCCGGGATGCGCGAGGCAGTTCGCCTCAGCAGGGAGCGTAACGCCGGCTGGATCTACGTGACCCCCGACGACCTGCCCAACCCGTGGGACACCCTCCCACCCGACGCCTACTGGAGCGCGGAGCTCTCGGCGGTCACAGGTCAGGCGGACACCACCCCGCCGGTGGTGAGCGCGCCATCCGAGAGCTTCATCAGGTTCTCGCGCCTGGACACAGGCCCTGAGCCGGTCCCGGTCCGGCTCTCCTGGTCCGGCGCGGACGCCGGGAGCGGCATTGCCCGTTATGAACTGGAGCACGGCGAGAACGGAGGAAGCTTCTCGGCCATCGCTCTCCCGGAGCCAAAGGCGACGTCGGCGACCGTCCGGCTGGCGCCGGGTGCCCACCTCTTCCGGGTCCGCGCCGTGGACAACGCCGGCAACCAGGGCGAGTGGGTTGCGGGACCCGCCTTCACCCTGGCCGTCTACCAGGAGGATGAGAACGTCTCATATCCGGCAGGGACGTGGAAGCGACAGCCTGTCTCCTGGGCCTACGGTGGCGCCCTCAGACACGATGATGGGCCCCCGTCGAGGGCCAGGTTCGTCTTCACGGGACGCGAGATCGCCTGGGTGACGTCGGAGGGCCGCAACCGGGGCAGGGCCGAAGTGTGGGTGGACGGCGAGAGGACCGCCACCGTGGACCTTTACTCCGACCCCGGCGTACCGCGAGAGGTGGTCTTCCACATGGACTTCGGCAGGCGGAGCACACACACTATCGAGGTGCGGCCCCTGGGAACGAAGAACGCCGCCTCCAGTGGCACCCGCGTAGACGTGGATGCCTTCCTGCTCATCTATTGACCGGCGCTACCTCACAGAGAGGGTGACCGGCTCGCCGGCCTCCAGCTCGACGTAGGAGACGTACTCGCCGCCGTAGCGCTCCTGACTCTCCACGCGCAGGCCGGTCACGGGGATTCTTGCAGACCGTTTGGAGAGGAGGCGCATCCTCCCGTCTCGCGAGACGGTGGCCTGTACGCCCGCGCCGTTGTAGCGCATCCTGGCCGCGATGCGGCGACCGAGATCGTCCATCGCGGGACTGAGAATGGGGAGCTCGAAGACCTCCAGGTACTTCTCGAAGGTGCGATCGAGGAGGTCGCCGAGCAGGGTGTTCTCACCGTCGTAGGCCCTGAGGTTGGCCTGGTGGAACATCAAGGGGTTGATATCTCCCTTCAGCAGGTAGGAGAGCAGGACGTCGCTCTCCCGATCCAGGACCTCCTCGTAGGCGAGATCCCTACCCCACACATCGCGGTAGAGGTCGTTGTAGGAGGCCGTCCACTCCTGAGGCGTAGAGACATCGTAGCCGAGGTTGGTGGGGTAGCGCGGGATCATGAGTATCGAGGGCTGCAGCGGGTGGTAGAAGCCGGCGTTGGGCGAGGGGTTATCGTATCCAGCATCGCTGGTGTCGCCGACCATGTAACGCACCCCGGCCTCCCGGGCCGCCCGCATCACCTGCGGGTTCCTCAGGCCCGAGTGCTCGGGGGTCACGGCGTTCGCGGTGCTGTAGGACTCGAGGCCCGTCTGCCCGGCCCAATCATCGTTCTCCCGGAACTCGTTTATGGCGGTCGCGTAACCCACCTCGTCAAGGTCCAGGTGGCGGTAGGTGTGGTTGATCCACTTGAACTCCTCCATCCGGCGGAGGGCGACCGGGGTCAGAGTATCGGGGACGTAGACGCCGGTGGTCCCGTAGGCGTTGAAGGCGAGGTCCAGGCGGAAATCGCGCAGCGCGGGCTCCTTCTGCCTCTCCTCCTGCCAGGCGGCGACGGCGCTCAGATCTTCACCCGTCGTCCGGTAGGTGCCGCCGTCCGTAAGCTCGTTCGGGATAAAGAAGTCGTCCACCTGGGCGCTCAGGTACACCCGGCGCTCGCCGAGGAAGAGCCCTTTTGTCACCCAGTCGATGATCCCGTAGTCCAGAACCAGGTTATGCAGGAGCGCCGGGGCGCTGTCGAAGGTGAGCGCGAGCGTCTCCCGCCCGTCGGAATGCCTCCTCACGACGGCGAGCGCGTCGCCCCGCCCGTTCACCAGCAGCGGCGTAACGCCTTCGGCGAGGGGCTTCGCGAGGTAGGCGTAGGCGCCGCTTATGGGCAAAGGATTCTCCGCGTTGGTATAAGAGAACACCTTCTCACCCGCCCCGGTGTAGCGGGCGTAGATCGGGGCGCTCCGCGTGTCTACACGATCTGGTTCCTCGAAGCCATACTCCTCGTTCGGGAAGACGTACCACGCCGCCCGGCGCACGTCGTACTCCCTTTCGTAGTCTTCGAGCGCCTCCCACTCGCCCTCGGAGAGCGCGCTCTCCCCGTCGCCCGCGGCGAGGTTGCCGGTGGCGAGCACGACGCCCTGGTAGAAGCCGTGGCAGCCGTCGGAGAGCCTCTGCGGGGTCAGCCTCCCCGCCTCCTCCGCGACGTAGACCGCGTAGGGCACGCCGACGTAGTCGAGCACCTGCCGGATGGCCGGGAGGGTGCTCTCCTCGCCGTTCGCAGAGAGGACGAGCAGGCGCAGATCCACGCTCCCGCAGCCTATCCCCCCGGCGGAGGACCAGGCGGAGGAGGCGGGCGGCAGGTCGAGCGGCGAGGCGTCCGCGCCCGCCTCCTCGGGGGAGACGTTGCCGGGGGTGCCGTGGACCTCGATCATGCCGAGCTGGCCGTCTATGCCGGGCACCGTGACGAGGAGCGGCCCGAGGCCGAGCAGGAAGAACCCGAAGACCAGGACGGCCACGTGCCAGGGCCTGACGCCCCTACTCCCTTCTCTCTCAGCGGTCATACTTGCACTCCATCACATCGGCTGGCGGACAAAGGTCAGGTACTCCAGCCTGCGGAAGCGGTCGGCGAGCAGGGTGATGGAGACGGTGGCGCTCACGAAAGAGGAGGCCAAAAAACCCCAGCCGTAGAACCCGTAACCGAGCGGGACCGTAAGGGCGGTGAAGGCCAGGTTCGTGACGAGAAAGGTGCAGACCGAGATCAGAGCGCTGCCGCGCATGTCGAGGTAGAGCAGAAGCAGGACGGTGAAGAGCACGAACACCTGCATCGACGTCCCCACCGCCAGCACCCGGAAGATCCCCCAGTAGCCCTGCGGCACGTCGAACGTCCGCATTATGGCCGGGGTCAGCAGCGTGACCGCCAGCAAGGCTATCCCGGCCTGCAGCTTGAGCAGGCTCAGGTAGCTGCGCTTGAGGGAGCCGGTCATGCCGGACTTAGCAGCGACCAGCTCCCCGTAGCCGCGCCTCAGCTGTATCGCCTCGTAGAAGCGCCTGTAGTGTTCGTAGAAGCTCGTCTCGATGCTCACGGTGAACATAGCGAGCGCAGGTACCATCGCCAGGCTCGCCACGAAGAACGAAGTATCGTAGACCGGGAAGACGTCGAGGAAGCTGCCGACGTCCACGCCGGTCGGACCGAGCCAGAAGACCAGCTTGTCTATCCAGAGGGCGAGGTTGTAGACGAAGCCGATGGCGACAAGCGCCGGATAGCGCCGGAAGTGGCCGAGGAACTCCAGGCTGAAAGGCCGCTCCAGCTCAAACTCGGCGAGCACCCGCGAGGCGAGCAGGGCGAGCACTACCACCTGCCCGGCGGTGAAGCCCGCCAGGTAGGCGGCAAGCCCGTACCGGGAGCCGAGCCCGGCGGCGGCCGCGAAGCTTATCGCGTAGCCCACCCCGAAAGAGAGCACTATCGGGACGTAGTCGCGCGCGGCGCTCAGGAAGACCATGGAGACCCAGATCCCGCTTATCGCCACGTAGAGCGAGGCCACCGGCAGCCGGTAGCCGAGCGGCAGCTCCGTGCCCGCCAGCAGCAGGCTCGTCACCACGAACTGGAGGCCGCTCGTGAGCACCAGCACGGCCACGAAGGTCGGCGCGACGACCTTTACGTTTCCGAGGTAGAGCTGGTCGGCCAGGTAGCGGGTCACGACCATCTGCACGATCCCGGTTGTTATGAGCGTGACCGCGAAGGTGTGCGTGACGGTCGCCGCAAAGAGCGTAACCTCCACGTCGCTCAGGAAAGCAGCCGAGACGATCCCGAGCACGCCGAGCGCGACGACGGAGAGCAGCCAGGGCCCGGCCGAGAGCACGGCGGCGTAGAGGTAGCCGCGCACGCTGCTCAGGTAGCTGTCCTCCTGGATCGTCCGCTGCAGCTCGAAGCCGATGCCGGCCACGGCTAACGCCTCCCGCTCCGGCTCGCGAGCGACTCGTAGATCCCGCGATAGGTCTCGTTGAGCGCCTCTTCCCTGTAGAAGCGTTCCATGCGCGCTATGCCGGCTCGCCTCATCCTCTCGCGCAGGGCCGGGTCGGTAGCGAGGCGCACGATGGCATCGGCCGTCTCCGCAGGGCTCGCGACGGCGGTGACGATCCCGCCCGGCCCCAATGCCCGGTCCTCCGGCGTGCGCCCGTGGAGCAGCTCCGAGCAGGCCCCGACGTTGGTCGCGATTACCGGGACGCCTGCGGCGTTCGCCTCCATGATCACGAGCGGCTGGCCCTCGCTGATGCTGGTGAGCACGAGCGCGTGCATCCGGCCGTAGTACTCGACCACGTCCTGCGGCCCCGTGTAGACGACGTGTTCCCCGAGATCCAGCAGCCCCGTGAGCCTCTCGCACTCGGCGAAGTACTCCGGGTCCTCCTCGGTCGGCCCGATCACGTACGCCTTCAGGTTCGGGACGTTCGCCGCGGCCATCTTCACCGCGCGCAGGAAGGTCTTGACGTCCTTTATGGGGACCACGCGCCCCACGAACCCCACGACGAACTCGTCATCGGGGCGCGGCAGCTCCCTGGCTGCCTCGAAGCGCTCGAGCCGTATGCCGTTGGGGATCACGCTCATCCTCTCGGGGTCGGCTCCGTCCTCGAGCTGGTAGGGCTGGTTGACCTGCGTGATCGTGATGACGCGGTCGGCTTCGGCGTAGCACAGGCGGCTCATCATGCGGAACATCTCCGTCCACCACCGCTTGAAGAAGCCCTGGGTACGCCGGATCACGTAGTCTTGCGCCTGCTGGACGAAGATCCACTCGGCCTGCGCGATCTCGATGCTGCGCTCCCGGGTGTAGACGCCGTGCTCGGTGACGATCATGGGCCTCCCGGTGCGCTTCTTGGCGATGGCCGCGAGGAACCCGGCGAACCCGGTCGAGACGGTGTGGTAGATGCGCGCCGGGGGTATCTCTGCCTGCATCATCTGGAAGAGCGGCAGGTGGGTGAAGCGCCAGGTCCAGTAGTAGTCCACGAACGAGGCCCCGCTGCCGCCCTCGCGGTACATCTCGACGACGAGCTCCCACGAGCGCGGGGATCCGAAGAGCTCTTCGACGCTGAGCGTACGCTCCTCGGGGTCCCCGACGGCGCGGTAGGCCTCGTCGAAGAGCGGGACGCCGGGGCTCTTCGCCAGGCCCTCGTGCAGCTCCTTCATCACCCGCCAGGCGGCGTCCTTGCTCTCCCGGTCTTCGCGCACGGGTCCGCGGGTGCGCATGCTCTCTTGGCGGAAGTCCTGCGCGAAGAGCATGTCTATCCCGAGGACGTTCTCCGGGATCTCATAGCGGGGCTCGTACTCCGTCTGCGGCCCCGGCCCGACGAAGAGGATACGGAAGGTCTTCTCGGGGAGGGCGGTTATGAGGTTGTGGATCCAGGTGGAGACCCCGCCCCGTACGTAGGGGTATGTCCCCTCTACGATCATGCACACGTCGGCTACGCCGTTAGAGGGCACCCGCGGCCTCCGCCTCTTCCTCCCCGGCCCACCACGCGACGACCGGTCGCCTCCCGGAGTCCTCCGGGAGGCTCGGCAGCGCCCGCCGGGCGTAGACGGAGAGCTCGCGAAAGTCTCCGAACTCGTAGATGACTTCCATGCGCAGCAGGCGCACCTCCGCATCGTCGGGGTGCCGGCGCGAGAGCTCGTCGAGCAGGCGGGCAGCCTCGGCGATCTCTCCGAGCATCAGGTGCACACGGGCGAGCCGGAGCGGGAGACTGCCGTCCCCACTCTCCATCGCACCCTCGAACGCCTCGCGGGCGAGCTCCAGGTAATGATCACGGGCGGGGCCTTCGAGAAAGCCGCTCA
>JBFLXF010000081.1:0-7440 GCA_040757515.1 Actinomycetota bacterium | reverse complement strand
AGACCACGCAACCAAGCACCAGAGTCAAGACAACCCTTCGAGCCATACGCCCGGGCTCCTTCCTGCCATATACGTATGTCCTCCAAGGGGATGCAAGAGATCCCCCCTCCAGCGCCAACACTCTAGCCACCACGCCAGCGTCTCGCAATATCTCCTAATCCCTCAGAAGCCGCACTCCACCCCGGAAAACGGCTTCAAAAAAGGCTTTCACCGTTCCCCGGATGAAATAGAAATTTAATAAAACTTAACAAAAGTCATGGTCCTGAATCAAGAATGGGTAAAGAATGCGAAGCGGCGTTGGAAGGGCGGCTTGCATGGTCTAGTATTGTTGGTGTCATGGTGGACTCTACGGTGTCTGGGTCGCCATCGGTATCGGTGGGCGACTACGTGAAGGCGGTATGGGAGGTGGCGGGCTCGGATGCGGCCTCCACGAAGGATGTGGCGACGCGGCTCTCGGTATCGGCGGCCTCGGTGACCAACATGTTCGCCCGGCTGCAGGAGATGGGACTCGTGGAGTACGAGCGATACAGGGGAGCCAGGCTCACCGAGCGCGGGCGTGAGGAGGCGCTGCGGCTGGTCAGGAGGCACCGCCTGATCGAGACCTTCCTGCTGGAGCATTTAGGGTATTCGTGGCGGGAGGTCCATGAGGAGGCGGAGAGGCTGGAGCACGCTGTCTCCGACGGCTTCACCGAGCGGCTGGCGGAGTTCCTGGGGCACCCGGCCTACGACCCGCACGGCGACCCCATCCCTGCGTCGGACGGGACGCTGGAGCTTGATGATTCCTTCCCGCTAGGTAAGGCCAGGTCTGGGACGAGGGTCAGGATCTTCAAGGTCGGAGACGAAAGCGGGAAGGCTCTCGACTATCTCGGGGAGCGCGACCTGGTGCCCGGACGGCTGCTCTCCGTGAAGGAGGTACGCGCCTCCGAAGGAGTGGTGACGATAGAGGACGAGGAGGGGCGGACGCACTCTTTGGGCGGACCGCTGGCAGGCTCGGTCTTCGTTCACGAGGAGCGGGGCTAGAGAGGCTGCCCTGCCTCGCGCCGGGCGAAGAGGCCCCGGGCCTTTACGGCCATGACGACCTCATCCCGGCCGTTCCGGACCTCGCCGTAGAGGTGTACGGTGCCGCGGCGAGGGTCTCGCGAGGAGGGCGTCGCGTCCAGAACGGTGAGTGTGGCGCGCAGAGCATCACCGGGTCGCACCGGCTTGAGCCAGCGCAGCTCTTCGACTCCGGGAGAGCCCAGGCTGGCGGCGTTTGAGAGCAGAGCGTCTACGTAGAGACGCATAAAGGTGGCGGCGGTCAGCCAGCCGCTCGCGATCAGGCCGCCGAAAGGCCCGCTCTCCGCAGCCTCCTCGTCCACGTGGAACGGCTGGGGGTCGTAGCGCCGGGCGAACTCGAGCATCTCCTCCTTTGGGAGCACCCGCTCGCCGAGTCCGAAGACCTGTCCCGGCTCGAAGTCCTCGAAGTAGAGCGTCCGGCCCGTCACGGCCCTCTCCCTTGCTTCCTGCGGCGCAGGCTCTCCCAGGAGCCGTCTGCGAACCAGCCGCCGTCCACCGAGAGAGTGTGACCGTTGACGTAGCCACTCCATGCGGGATCGGCGAGGAAGGCGACGGCGCACGCGACGTCGTCGGGGGCGGCGAAGCGGCCCATGGGGGTGCGGCCCTCGATGTCCGCGTCGGCGTAGCCGCCGCCCGCCTGGTCCTCGGCATCCATCTCCGTCTTCACCCAGCCGGGACAGACGGCGTTCACGCGCACGCCGCGCCCGCCCCACTCGGCGGCGAGGGTGCGGGTCAGGCCGATGAGGCCGTGCTTGCTCGCGTTATACGCCGCGCGGTCGGCGACGCCCAGCAAGCCCGCCACGGAGGCAACGTTCACGATGCTTCCGGAGCCCTGCCGGAGCATCTCCCCGCCGAACTCGCGGCACATCAGGAAGGGACCGGTCAGGTTAACGGCGAGGGCGCGGTCCCAGTCGGCGAGCGAGGTCTCCTCGGCGGGAGCTATGAGGCTGATGCCGGCGTTGTTCACCAGGACGTCCACGCGCCCGAACCGCTCCAGCACCGTCGGGACGAGCCCGCGCACCACCCCCTCGTCCGAGACGTCGCCGGGGAGCGAGAGCGCCTCGGCGCCAACAGCATCCAACTCCTCCAGCGTCCCCTCCGGCACGCGCAGGTCGTTAACGGCGATCCGGAAGCCCTCCCCGGCGAGCAGTACGGAGATCCGCCGTCCGATGCCTCGGGCGGCTCCGGTAACGACGGCGACTCGCTCCGTGCGCTTCGACGGCAGCTCCTCCCGCCTCATGAGGAAGAGGCGGCGGCAGTCGTTGCGGCTGCGGTGACGGAGGCCATCATCGCGACCTGCATTCCGGCCTGTACGCCGGCGACGGTCTCGGAGACGGCGCGCCCGATCATCTCGTCGGAGGAGATCTCCGCGAGCCGCTCGCGTGCGTAGCGCCGCTCTCCGGAGGAGAAGACCTCCTCTGCGAGGTCGCACGCCTTGATAAGCCCGATGAGCGCCGCTACCCGAGGCTCCGGCCTCTCTCCAGCCAGCACGGCCGCCCTGACGCGCGCTCTCACCTCCAGCTCGGGAGCGTCGTCGCGGGCAGGGTGGCGGGTTTGCGGGATGATCCAGAGCACCCGCCGGCTCTCGCGCTCCAGTACGCCCTTGTCGACCAGCTCGTCGAGCAGATCCCACCTGAGGTTCCGGGTGCCGAGGATGTTCACCCAGTGCTCCACGCTCCTGGACTTGCGCGAACCGCCGACCCGATCCAGAAGGCCGTCCAACACCCAATCCCCGGTGGGCGAGCCGTCCACGACCATGAGGCGCCTCTCCTCCATTCCGAGCCTGCCGCTCAAGACCAGCTCCATCAGCGCCGCCCCGGCGAGACCGTAGTCGAGCGCGGACGAGGCGGCCGGCACGACCCTCCCGCTCTCATCCTCCAGCGCCAGCAGCAACAGCTCCTCCGCCAGGTTCAGCATCGCTCCTCTCCGCCAGTGGCCGCCTCCGGCGACCATGGTACTACGCCGCCGGCACGCTAGACGACCCGGCTCGGCGGCTCCTCGCCGCGCAGCACCGCCGCCAGGTTCTTTGCCGCGAGGCGCGCCATCCTGTCGCGGGTCTCGATGGAGGCGCTGCCGATGTGCGGCGCAAGCACCACGTTATCCAGCTTCAGCAATCCCGGGTGAACCCTGGGCTCCTCCTCGTAGACATCGAGACCGGCGGCGAAGATGCGCCCCTCCGCCAGAGCGTCGGCCAGAGCGGCCTCATCCACTACCGGACCGCGCGAGGTGTTCACCAGCACGGCGGTGCGCTTCATCTTCGCCAGTTCATCCGGCCCGATCAGGTGACGCGTCTCGGGGGTGAGCGGGGTGTGGATCGAGACGAAGTCGCTCTTGCGCAGCAGCTCGTCGAGATGCATCTGCCGGGCGCCCAGCTCCCTCTCGGCCCCCTCCTTGCGCGAGCGAGAGGTGTAGAGAACCTCCATTCCGAAGCCCTTCGCTCGCCGGGCGACGGCCTGCCCGATCCTGCCCATCCCCACGATCCCGAGCGTACCGCCCCATACATCCTGTCCCAGGAGCTGCTTCGGACCCCACCACTGCCACCTGCCCGCCCGCAGCAGCCGCTCGGCCTCTCCGAGCCGGCGCGCCGCCGCGAGCATGAGCATGAAGGCGACGTCGGCGGTCGTCTCGTCCAGGACGCCGGGGGTGTTGGTGACGACTACTCCCCTCTCCCTGGCCGCCTCAAGGTCTATGTTGTCGTAGCCGACGGCCATGTTGGCTACGACCCTCAGGGTACCACCCGCGGCGTCCATGACCTCCGCGTCCACCCTCTCGGTGGCGGTAGAGAGAACGCCGGAAGCGCCACGGACGGCCTCGAGCAGCTCCCCGCGCGTAGGCGGTCGCTCGCGAAGGACGGTGATGTCGAAGCCGTCGAGGAGGCGGATCCCGACCTCGGGTATCTCGCGCGTCACGAGGACCTTCTCCGGCACCGGCTCCCCCTCCCCTATCGGGCCCCTCTCAGGCGCTCTCCCTCAGCAGTTGCCTGAGGACGGTCTGCAGGATGCCGCCGTTGCGGAGGTACTCGACCTCGACCGGCGAGTCCACGCGCGCGAGTACCTCGAACTCCTTCGCCTCCCCGTCGTCAGAGGTGGCCCTGACGGTCAGCCTCGCACCGGGAGAGAGACCCTCAAGGCCCCGGATGTCGAAGGTCTCGTGGCCGGTGATGCCCAGAGAGTCGGCGCTCTCTCCGTTCGCGAACTGCAAGGGGAGGACGCCCATCCCGATCAGGTTAGAGCGATGGATGCGCTCGAAGCTCTCGGCGATGACAGCCTTTATCCCGAGCAGGAACGAACCCTTGGCGGCCCAGTCGCGCGAGGAGCCGGTCCCGTACTCCTTGCCGGCGAGCACGACGAGCGGCACGCCCTCCTCCCCATAGCGGACGCTCGCCTCGTAGACCGTGGTCTCCTCTCCGTCCGGCAGGTGGAGAGTGTAGCCGCCCTCCCTGTCCACGAGCTGGTTGCGCAGGCGAATGTTGCCGAAGGTACCCCGCACCATGACCTCATGGTTGCCGCGCCGGGAGCCGTAGGAGTTGAAGTCGCGCGGCTCCACGCCCTTGCTGATAAGGTACTGTCCGGCCGGGCTCTTGGAGGGGATGGCTCCAGCCGGCGAGATGTGGTCCGTCGTCACCGAGTCGCCGACCTTCACCAGGACCCGCGCCCCCTCGATATCCCTCAAGGGCTCCGGCTCGGGGGAGAGGTCCTTGAAGAACGAGGGCTCCTGGATGTAGGTGGAGTCCGGGTCCCACTCGTAGAGGTCGCCGGAGGGGACGTCCACCGCGTTCCACTGCTCGTTGCCGGTGTAGACGTCGGCGTACTGCTTCCTGTAGATCTCCGGGTCGAGCGCCCGGTCTATCTGCTCGGCCACCTCCGCCTGCGACGGCCAGATGTCCTTGAGGTAGACGGGCTCGCCACCCTTGCCGTAGCCGATGGGGTCGTTGGCGAGGTCTATGTCCACCGTTCCGGCTAAAGCGTAGGCGACCACGAGCGGCGGCGAGGCCAGGTAGTTCGCCCGCACGTCCGGGTTGATGCGGCCCTCGAAGTTGCGGTTGCCCGAGAGGACCGCCGCGACCACCAGGTCGTTCTCGTTGACGGCCTCGCTTACGGCCTCCGGCAGCGGCCCCGAGTTGCCGATGCAGGTCGTGCAGCCGTAGCCGACGACGTCGAACTTCAGCTTCTCCAGGTAGTCCAGGAGGCCGGAGGTCTCCAGGTACTCGGTTACGACCTTCGAGCCCGGCGCGAGGCTCGTCTTGACGTGCGGCTGCACCTTCAGGCCCTTCTCGACGGCCTTCTTAGCCAGAAGTCCCGCCCCGATCATAACGGAGGGGTTCGAGGTGTTGGTGCAGGACGTGATCGCCGCGATGACCGCCGAACCGTGCCGGAGCTCGGTCTCCTCTCCGTCGAGCTTTACGGTCACTCCCCCGGCGGGCACTGCCTGCGGCTCCCCGCTCTCGGGCTCGCCTCCCGCCGTAGGATCGCCGTCCCCCTCGCTCTCGGCGCTCGCGGCGTCTGCGGGCGTGTCGCTCGCCGGAAAGGACTCGGCGGACTCCTCCGAGTAGTCGCGCGCCGGGACGTCTGGGACCGGCGTGTCGCTCGCCGGGAAGGACTCCTCGTCGGCCTCGTCGTAGGGATCTTCCCACCCGTTCTTGCCGTTGCGCACGAAGGCGTTCTCAGGTCCGACCATCCCGGCGAGCGCTTGCCGGAAGGAGGCCTGCATGTCTTCCAGAGCCACCCGGTCCTGAGGCCGGCGAGGACCGGCGAGGGAGGCTTCAACGTCGCCGAGGTCCAGCTCCAGCGCCTCCGAGAAGCGAGGATCGGGCGTCTCGTCGGTGCGCCAGAGGCCCTGCTCCTCGCAGTAAGCCTCCACCAGCTCCGCGAGCTCCTCGTCGCGGCCCGTGCCGAGCAGGTACCTAACCGTCTCGGCGTCCACCGGGAAGAACGAGCAGGTCGCCCCGTACTCCGGGGCCATGTTCGCTATCGTGGCGCGGTCGGGGAGCGAGAGCTTACTGAGACCCTCGCCGTAGAACTCCACGAACTTGCCCACGACGCCGTGCCTGCGGAGCATCTGGGTGACGGTGAGGACCAGATCGGTGGCGGTCACGCCCTCCCGCAGGGCCCCGGTCAGCTTGAAGCCGATCACCTCCGGCACGAGCATGTAGTAGGGCTGCCCGAGTGTTACCGCCTCCGCCTCGATGCCGCCGACGCCCCAGCCGAGCACTCCCAGGCCGTTGATCATGGTCGTGTGGCTGTCGGTGCCCACCAGCGTGTCGGGGAAGGCGACCCCATCCCTGACCTGGACTACCCTGGCCAGGTACTCCAGGTTGACCTGGTGAATGATGCCGGTCGCGGGCGGCACGACGGAGAAGTTGTCGAACGCCTGCTGGCCCCACTTGAGGAACTCGTAGCGCTCGCGGTTGCGCTCGAACTCGCGCTCGGCGTTGATGCGCAGGGCCATCGGGCTGCCGAAGGCATCCACCTGCACCGAGTGATCTATAACGAGGTCGGTCGGAACGAGCGGGTTGATCTTCTTCGGGTCCCCACCGACAGCCCGCATCGCGCTCCGCATCGCCGCGAGATCCACTATCGCCGGGACGCCCGTGAAGTCCTGCATCACAACGCGGGCGGGCAAGTAGGCGACCTCCTCCCCCACCGTCTCGGGCCACTTCGCCAACATCTCGACCATGCCCTCGTCCACGAACTTGCCGCCGCAGTTGCGCAAGAGCGACTCGAGCATCACCCGGATCGAGAACGGCAGCGAGAAGACGTCGCCCTCTACCTTCTCGTCGAGCGCCTTCAGGCTGTAGTAGGCGACCTCCCGTGAACCGACCGTAAGGGTCTTGCGTGTCTCGAATAGACCGCCGTTCTGCATGTTTCGCCGCCTTTCTTATTGAGAACCCGCTGTGTGATTCGGATCAATTATATGACGAGAGAGCCCCTTTTACCGCGCGGCGACCGAACTCGGGCGAGCTTGAACTCCGACACGATGACCGCGATGCGCTCGAAGAGCCGGTTGTCGTGCAACAGGAAGAGGTCATGCTCGATGGCGACGCGCACGATGAAGCAGTCCACGGAACTGCGCACCGTGACGCCGGCCCGGTGACAGCGAAGTAGATTTGAGCGCCGCCTCCCTGCGGCTCTCGACGAGATCCTCTGGATGGCAGAAGGTCTAAGAGCCCAGGTGCTCCGACGCCTGCTCGGACTCTCTCGCCGGGAAGACATCCCGCACCAGTTCCTGATGTCTATCACAACGGGGCGGCAGCGGGGCTCCAAGACGACCGTCCCGAAACCGTTCCCAAAAGTCGGGAACCGATCCCGGCGAGATCGGGACTCTTGCCTCTGCCGGTGGGATGCCCGTGCCCCGTAGGGTTGCGTCGGCAGGGCAAATATCGAC
>JBFLXF010000080.1:0-7514 GCA_040757515.1 Actinomycetota bacterium | reverse complement strand
CGCGCTGGTGGAGCGTTGCGTCCAACTGATGGACCAGGCCGAAGCCATCAGGGGCCTGACCAACTACCACTGGTGGCCTCAGACGGCATGACGTTCCGAACACCATTCACCCGGATTCGGTATTACATCATTCTGCAAAAGGAGATAGTGATGTCCTGGATCATCTTGATCGTCGCTGGATTATTTGAGGTTGCCATGGCGCTTAGCCTCGAGAACTCGGAGGGTTTCAGGAAGCCGGGCTGGATCGTGGCCTTCCTCCTCACGGGCGGCACAAGCTTCTACCTGCTAGCCGTGGCCCTGCGAGACCTGCCGGTAGGCACCGCCTATGCAGTATGGACGGGCATCGGCGCCGTGGGAACCGCCGTCTTGGGCATCCTGCTCCTGGGGGAGTCGGCCAACCCCTGGCGTCTCGGCGCAATACTGCTGATCGTGCTCGGGATCGCGGTCCTCAGACTGGCCCCAGGCTCGTGAGGAGGCCGCTTAACCGGTTCATCGAGCCCCGTGTAAACCGCCGGTGAGCAAACAGCGCGGCGTTCGACGTGAGCGCTATACTTGCGCCCTCTGAAAGCCTTCCCGGTAGCTCCGCGTTTGGCGGAAGGGCGCCGTGTATCCGCTCTGCAGCGGCGAGACTCCGAGCGCTCACCGAACGCCCCTACAGCCACATCTCCCGGCTGCGGGCTACCTCTAGAGCCCTGGCCATCGCGCGGGCCTTGTTGCGGGTTTCCTCGTATTCCAGCGAGGGCACCGAGTCGGCGACGACCCCTCCTCCGGCCTGGAAAGAGGCAACGCCGTCCTTCAGGAGCGCGGTGCGCAGCGTGATGCAGGTATCGAGACGCCCGTCCACGCCGTAGTAGCCGATCGCGCCCGCATAGGGCCCGCGGCGGGTCGGCTCCAGCTCGTCTATGATCTCCATCGCCCGCACCTTCGGCGCCCCCGAGACGGTCCCCGCGGGGAACGCGGCGGCCAGAGCGTCGAGCGCCGTAAGATCCTCCCGCAAATCCCCCTCCACCGTCGAGACGATGTGCATCACGTGCGAGTAGCGCTCCACCTCCATAAAGCGCACGACCTCCACCGACCCTATCTCCGAGACGCGCCCGAGATCGTTGCGCCCGAGGTCCACGAGCATCACGTGCTCGGCCCGCTCCTTCTCGTCTGCGAGCAGCTCCTCCGCCAGCGCCGCGTCCTCCTCCGGCGTCGCGCCGCGCCTGCGGGTGCCCGCTATCGGGCGGGTCATCACACGCCGGCCCTCGACGCGCACCAGGGGCTCCGGCGAGGCCCCAACGAGCGCCAGGTCACCGAGCTTCAAGTAGGTCATGTAGGGACTAGGGTTCACGGTCCGCAGGCCGCGGTAGAGCAGGAGAGGGTCGAGATCGCCTATCTCGGCGGAGAAGCGCTGGCTCGGCACGATCTGGAAGGCATCGCCCGCCCGGATGTACTCCTTCGCCCTCTCGACCGCCTCCTCGTAGGCGGTGCGGGTGAAGTTCGAGGAGATCTCGAACCGTCCGCTCCCCGAGGGCAGCGCCCGCCGCACCAGCGGCGCAGAGAGCCGCTCCGAGACCCGCCTTATGTCGTCGGCGGCCCGGCGGTAGGCGGCGGCGAACCCCTCGCCCTCCACGTTCCTGAGTCTCGCCGCGTCTACCAGCGAGACTACGAGCACCTTGTGCCTCAGGTGGTCGAAGACCACGAGCGTGTCGGTCACGGCGAAATACGCCTCCGGCACACCCAGGTCGTCGGGCGGCGCGTCCGGCAGCCGCTCCAGGTAGCGCACGGCGTCGTAGGAGAAGTAGCCGACCGCCCCACCGACGAAGACCGGCAGGTTCGGCAGCGGGGCGACGGACTTTTTCCCCACGATCTCAGCGAGCCCGCGGAACGGGTTCTTGGCGGGTACCTCGCGCACCCCGTCGGCGTCCACGACGGTGTAGACGCCGTCCCGGTAGGAGAGCGTGCGTTTGGGGTCGAAGCCGAGGAACGAGTAGCGCCCGAACCTCTCGGCGGCCTCGGCGCTCTCCAGCAGGAAGACATTCTCCTCTCCGGCGAACTTGAGGACGGCGGAGATGGGTGTCTCCAGATCCCCGATAAACTCCGCGTAGAGCGGCACCACGTCGTAAGAGCGGGCGAGCCTGCGCGCCTCGTTCAGCGAGGGGATGAGGTTAGCCGTGCCGATCACCGAGCACCCTCGCCACCTCTTCGATCCCCACGCCGCGCTCCTCCAGCAGCACGAGCAGGTGATACACCAGATCCGCGGTCTCCTCGGCGACCCTCCCGTCTCCGAGCGCCGCCACGACCACCTCGACCGCCTCCTCCCCGACCTTCTGGGCGACCCTGCCCGTGCCCCGACGCAGCAGATCGGCGGTGTAGGAACCCTCGGGCATCTCGCGATGCCGCTCGGCGACGGTGGCGGCGAGCCTCTCGACCATCGCCCCGAAACCGATCTCGCGGGCCTCTCCCACCGCCACGCCCACGCCCTCCCCGGCGAGCGTGGTGAAGAAGCAGCTCGTCTCGCCGGTATGGCAAGCCGGGCCGCGCGGAACGACCTTATAGAGCAGGGCGTCGCCGTCGCAGTCGAGCCTGACCTCGACGACTCTTTGCGTGTTGCCGCTCGTGGCGCCCTTGCGCCAGAGCTCCTTGCGCGAGCGGGAGTAGTAGTGGGCCTCGCCGGTCGCGAGCGTCTTCTCGACGGCCTCGCGGTTGGCGTAGGCGAGGGTGAGGACCTGCCCGGTCTCGGAATCCTGGGCGACGACGGGCACGAGACCATTTGCGTCGAAGTTGACCCTCTCGATGGCGCTCATCGGACCGGGATCCCCGCCCCTCGCATGTGCTCCTTCACCTCTCCTATGCTCCACTCTCCGAAGTGGAAGATGCTCGCGGCGAGGACCGCCCCGGCCCCGGCGTTGACGGCGGCGATCATGTGCTCGGGGCTGCCGGCGCCGCCGGAGGCGACTATCGGGAGGGTCGTCTTCGAGGCGACCTCGGAGATCAGGTCGAGGTCGTAGCCGGTCTCGGTGCCGTCGGCGTCCATGCTGTTGAGCACGAACTCCCCGGCCCCGCGCCGCTCGCCCTCCACGAGCCAACCGATCGCGTCCATCCCCGTGTTGACCCTCCCTCCGTTTAGGTACACCTCCCAGCCCGGCCGCTCGCCCGGCCCTCTTCTCTTTACGTCCACGCTGAGGACGACGCACTGGCTACCGAAGCGCTCGGCGCCCTCGGTGATGAGGTCGGGGTTGCGGACGGCGGCGCTGTTTATGGAGACCTTGTCGGCCCCGGCGCGGAGCATCGCGCGCATGTCGTCCGCGGTGCGGACGCCGCCGCCGATGGTGTACGGTACGAAAACCTCCTCGGCGGCGCGACGGGCGAGCTCTATCGCGGTCTCGCGCCGCTCGTGGGAGGCGGTGATGTCGTAGAAGACTATCTCGTCCGCCCCCTCCCTGTCATAGAGGGCGGCCAGCTCCACCGGGTCCCCGGCGTCCCGCAAGTCCTTAAACTTCGTCCCCTTCACAACGCGTCCCGCGTTCACGTCGAGGCACGGGATGATGCGCACGAGCAGGCTCAAGACGCCGCCTCCTCCGCCCGGAACACGTCGCCGATGCACACCTTCGTCTCCGGCGCTCTGGAGACGGTGAGATTCTCGCTAAAGGTTCTGGGCGCGAGTCTCCGGTCCAGGCCGCGCTCCCAGCAGGCGTAGTGGTCAAAGGGGTAGACGCAGACCGCCTTCTTCGGATCGCCGTGGTTCTCACGGTCGCCCTGACCATCGAGAGCGGCGTTGAGCGGGACTACCCGCACCCCCACCTCAGACATAGGGAACCCCTGCGGCGCGGCATTCCTCGGCTATGTGATCGTGGAGCTCGGCGCGGGCGGGGAGCAGTACGGCGCCTGCGTCTCCGGTCCCGAGGATGACCGAGCCGCCGCTCCCCTTCCAGTGGCGGTGGACGGTATAGGCCGCAAGGGTCCCCTCGACGAGGCCGGCGATCCTGTCGAGCTCCGCGTGCGAGAGCTCCTTGGAGACCTCCAGCTTGGAGACGTCCACGTTCTCCGGGGCGGAGAGGTCGGCGGATAGGTTGCCCGTCCGCAACCTGAGCCCCGGCGTGTCCCAGAGAACCTCGATCGCGCCCTTGAGCGCCTCTGCCCGCACCTCCTTGTTTCCCTTGCGGAGCTTGGCATCCGGCATCTCACGCAGGCGGGCGGCGATGTCGCCGTCTCTCTTGCCGGCCTTCTCGAGAGCCAGAATCTTGAGGGCCGCCGCCGAGTCCACCTCTACGACAACCCGTTGGTCTCTCTGCCTGGGGAATGGGTAGTCCGTGTAATCGACGCCGACCTTCTCCAACTCGGCGAGCACCTCCTCGGCGAAAGGAGCGCCGCCGAACATCTTGCGGCTCGCGGAATACGCCGGCAAGGCCAGGCGTGAGAGTACGCGCTCTATCCTGCGCGTCCCCCGCTCGTTCGGGACCGCCAGCGGCGCGTCAATCCCCACGATCACGCCCCGCCTCTCCGCGGAGTAGCCCTCCACCGCAGACGCTATCTCCTCCGCGCTGCCGGCGAACGAGTTCGCGATTATGCTCCCCCGCTCATCCATGACCACCAGACACGAGACCTTCTCGCGCGCCTCACCCGGCCTCCAGGCCAGCGAGCACCCGACGAACCTCAAGGACTCTTCACCTCCGTACCGGCAGCCGCGACCACCCCGGCGACCTCCTCGCATACCTCGTTACACATACCCTCGTCCGCATGCTCGACCATCACCCGCACTACAGGCTCCGTCCCGCTCGGCCTGAGCAGGATGCGACCCTCTTCCCCGAGCCTCTTCTCGGCCTCGGAGACCGCCCGCGCGACGACCTCCGAGCCGGCGACAGACTTCGCCGAGTTCGGCTCCTCAACGCGGACGTTTATGAGCCGCTGCGGATAGACCTCCATCACCTTCGCCAGATCGGAGAGCGGCCTCCCGCTCCTCGCCATTACGTCGAGGAGCGCGAGCGCCGTGACGAGGCCGTCGCCGGTCGTGGCGTGCTCGGAGACGATGACGTGCCCGGACTGCTCCCCGCCCAGCGCTGCCCCGCGTCTCTGCATCGCCTCGGCGACGTGCCGGTCCCCGACAGGCGTAACCTCGCAAGGGATGTCCAGGGCATCCATCGCCCTGAAGAAACCGAGATTGCTCATCACCGTGACGACCACGCCGCCTGCGATCCTGCCTCTCTCCTTTAGGTCGCGAGCCAGGATCGCGATGATCCTGTCCCCATCCACGACCTCACCTCTTTCGTCCACCGCGAGCACCCGGTCCGCGTCGCCATCGAAGGCGAAGGCGACGTCGTAACCGGAGGCGTCGAGTCCCTCGATGTGCGTCGAGCCGCAGCCCTCGTTTATGTTGGTGCCGTCCGGCTCGGCGCCGGTGACGGTGAGCTCGACCCCGACCCGCGAGAACGCGAGCGGCGCCGCCTCATAGGCCGCTCCGTTGGCGCAGTCGAGAAGGATCTTCAGTCCCTCCGCAGACGGATTCAGCCGCTCCAGCACGCCTTCGGCGTAGAGACCCGCAGCCTCCTCCAGTCTCTCGACGGCCCCGACGCCGACGCCCGTCGGGCGCTCGGCGAATGGCTCTGCGGCCAAACGCTCGAGCTCCGCCTCCCTCCTGGCGGGGAGTTTTCGCCCCTCGCCGGAGAGAAACTTTATGCCGTTGTCCGGATAGGGATTGTGAGAGGCGCTGACCACCCCTGCCGCTGCGGCACCGAGCCTCGAAGCGAGCGCCGCGACGCCGGGGGTCGGGAGGACGCCGAGATCTACCACGCGGGCGCCACCGCTCGCAAGCCCTGCAGCCAGAGCGCCCGAGAGCATGCCGCCCGACAGGCGGGTGTCGCGCCCGACGACGACGGGTCCGCCAAAGACGCGGGCCGCAGCAAGCCCCAGCCTCAGGGCATCCTCGGGGACGAGACCCCTGTTAGCGACGCCGCGGACTCCGTCGGTGCCGAACGAGATCCTGCGCTCCTCCAAATGTCACCTCCTGGCCTATCCGAAAGCGAATCCGGCCCTACAGACTACGAGCGCTCATCTGCTCCATTCTCCAACGAAACGGCGGCCACGTAAAACGGGCTCCCCCGGCGTGAAGGAGCCCGCACAGAAGAAGAAGTAGAAAACGGTCCCGCCTTACCGCTTGGAGAACTGCGGACGCTTACGGGCCTTCTTGAGACCGTACTTCTTGCGCTCGACGGCGCGGGCGTCTCTGGTGAGAAGCCCGGCGGCCTTGAGCTCGCCGCGCGCCTCCGGCGACTCCTCGGCGAGAGCGCGCGCTATGCCATGCCTCAAAGCGTCGGCCTGGCCGGTGGGCCCGCCTCCCTCGACGCTGGCGACCACGTCGTAGCGGTTCGCCGCCTCCAGAAGTTCCAGCGGCGACCTGACCGCGGCCCGGTAGGCCAGCCGCGGGAAGTACTCGTCCAGGTCGCGTCCGTTCACCGTGATCCTGCCATCCCCCGGGAGCAGCCTGACGCGCGCGACGGCGGTCTTGCGACGCCCGGTGCCCCTGTAGAGAGCCTGTGCCATACGCTACCTCACCTCGAGCTTCTGCGGGTCCTGAGCGGCGTGCGGATGCTCGGGACCGGCGTAGATCTTCAACTTCTTCAACTGCTGGCGGGCAAGCCGGGTCTTCGGCATCATCCCGTAGACGGCCTTGCGCAGGATCTCTGTCGGCTTCCTCTCGAGCATCCGCTCGTAAGAGACCTCGCGCAGGCCGCCGGGATAACCCGTGTGCCGCCTGTAGACCTTCTGCTCAGCCTTCCTGCCCGTCACGATCACTCTGTCCGCGTTCACCACGACCACGAAGTCGCCCGTGTCCACGTGCGGGGTGTACTGCGGCTTGTGCTTGCCGCGCAATATCTTAGCGATCTCCGACGCCAGCCGTCCGAGGGTCTTCCCCTCCGCGTCCACGACGTACCACTTCCGTTCGACCTCGAGGGGCCGCGCCATGTAACTCTTCATCTTCCTCCGGAGTCCTGCGATCTCAACCGAGTTTCAAACCGTAAGATGGTAGCATACATTCAAGGCAGTAACAGCCTTCAAAGATCGATCACGCGCGCCACCGCAAGACCATCCACGCGCTCGCGGAGCATAGGGACTATGGTGGCGGAGAGTCGCTCGTCTCGCGCGAGCCTCTCGTTGAACTCTCGCATGGCCCGCGAGGAGGCGTCGTGCGGGTCCAGCACGCTGCCGCCGCGGATGGTGTTGTCCGCCAGGATGACGGTTCCGGGGCGCGAGAGCCTTATGGACCACTCCAGGTACTCCGGGTATCCCTCCTTGTCCGCGTCTATGAAGACCAGGTCGAAGGGGTCCTCGCCGCTCTCCGCGAGTTCGGCGAGAAGGCGCTTCGCGTTCCCGAGGCGCACCTCCACTCTGGAGGAGAGTCCGGCGCGCTCGATGTTGCGCCGGGCCACCCCCGCGTGGTGCTCGCTTATCTCCAGGGAGATCAGTCGTCCCTCTTCCGGCAATGCCCGAGCAAGGCAGATGGTGCTGTAGCCTCCTAAAGTGCCGATCTCCAG
>JBFLXF010000079.1:0-7565 GCA_040757515.1 Actinomycetota bacterium | reverse complement strand
AAGTATTAGACCGCACGCTATCCATGGCAGCGGGGGCGGCGAACGTCGCCCCCGCAACTTTTGCTCGACTTGCGGGAGAGAGTTGCAGCGGGAAGTCTTCCCATCCCGGCATCTACCCTGCGGCGGAGCTATGATCGGGTAATGGACAGGATACCGGTCTTCGACGGACACAACGACACCCTCCTCAAGCTCCGCTTCCCGAAGGAGAACGAGGAGCGCTCGTTCTTCGAGCGAAGCGAGGTCGGTCACGTAGACCTGCCGCGAGCACGCGAAGGCGGCCTCGGGGGCGGCCTCTTCGCCTGCTACGTCCCGAACCCCGAAAACGACGGCTGGACCGAGGAGTCCGCTCTCACGTTGACCGGGGACGGCTACGAGGTCGCCGACGCCCCGCCGCTCGACCCAACCTACGCCCGCGAGATAGCCGGTGCGCTCGCGACCACGCTCTTCGAGATCGAAGCCAGTTCCGAGGGCCGCCTCAAGGTGGCACGCACCGCCGGGGAGATAGAGGGTTGCTTGCGCGATGGCGTGCTGGCCGCCGTGCTGCACTTCGAGGGGGCGGAGAACCTCGGCCCGGACCCGTCAGCGCTGGAGGACTTCTATGAGAGGGGTCTGCGCTCGTTAGGTCTCGTCTGGAGCCGGCCCAACGCCTACGGGCACGGCGTGCCGTTCCGTTTCCCATCCTCCCCCGACACCGGCCCCGGCCTGACGAACGCGGGCAGAGAGATTGTGCGCGAGTGCAACCGCCTCGGCGTGCTGGTGGACCTCTCGCACCTGAACGAGCGGGGCTTCTGGGACGTGGCCGGCATTACGGGGGCGCCGCTCGTGGTCACCCACTCCAACGCCCACGCACTCTGCCCCGCCTCGCGCAACCTCACCGACCGGCAGCTCGACGCGATCCGCGACTCGGACGGCATGGCAGGCGTGAACTTCGCCGTCGGATTCCTGCGCGAGGATGGCCGGGAGGACGAAGACACGCCGCTAGAGGAAATAGTGAGGCACGTGGACTACCTGGTGGAGCGTCTCGGTATCGAGCACGTTGGCTTCGGCTCGGACTTCGACGGCGCAAAGGTGCCACGCGAGTTGAGGGACGCCTCGGGCCTGCCCCGGCTGCTCGATGCCTTGCGCGAGCGCGGCTACGGAGAGCCCGAGCTGCGCAAGCTCGCTTACGAGAACTGGCTGCGGGTCCTGCGCGCGACCTGGGGCGAGTAGGCTGCCCGGGTTAGACCCTCTGCCGTGAGCGCCACAAGGGCCCACGCCAACCCGAAGTTTCCGGGACGCCATCACGCGAAGTGGTCCCGACGCGGCGGCGCGATCCTCCTCGTACTGCTCGCGCTCGCCGTCGCCCTCCCGAAGATGTGGGTCCTGCTCGGCGAGACGGAGCCCGAAGGTCCGCGCCGGGCCGTCTTCCCGCTCCCGAAGCGGTACGTGGGCTCGTACACCAACGACTGGGGCGCGAGCCGGGAGCAGGGCAGGCACGAGGGCACGGACATATTCGCGCCGGAGGGCACGCCGGTGCGCTCGATCACGAACGGCACCGTCGTGCGCGCTTTCGGATCTCGCACCGACGGCTGGAACACCTTAGGCGGCTACACCGTCATGATCGAGGCGGCATACGACATAGGCCCGATCAGGGAGGGCGACCGTCTCTACTACGCTCACCTGCGGGCACCGTCGCCCCTGGAGCCTGGCGAAAAGGTGCGCGCCGGGCAGAAGATCGGGGAGGTCGGAAGGACCGCCGGCGAAAAAGAGGGCACGGTGCAGGACTTCCCGCCGCACCTGCACCTGGGCTGGTACGCCGGCTGGAGCATCTTCGGGGAGAACCGGGCGCAAGCAGCGAGCGGGGCGATGAACCCGTACCCGCTCCTGCGCCGCATCGAGCGCGGGGAGCTGCGGTCGGGTCCCCGCAACGAGCAGCCGTAGGCCCTTACCGTCGCCGGGCCACGTAGACCCCGGCGAGGACCACCGCAGCCCCTATGGCCTGGCCCCAGCCGAAGCGTTCTCCGAGCAGGACGATACCGGCGAGCACGCCCGTGACGGCGACGAGGTACTGATAGATGAGGACCCGATTGGCACCCACGTAGGAGACGCCTCTCTGCCAAGCGGCGAAGCCGAAACCGGAGGAGAGTATCGCCGAGTAGAGCGCGGCGAACCACACGGAGCCGTCGAGCGCCGGAAGGTCTATCCGCAGGTCGAAGACCGCCAGGGGAAAGGCGGCGAGGCCGCCCAGGATCATGGGGTAGGCGGCGACGGCGAGCGGAGAGTAGCGCCTGAGCAGACCCAGCGAGAGTACGGTGTAGGAGCCCCAACAGACCGCCGCGGCCAGGATCAGGGCGTCCCCGAGAAGACTCGTCCCGTCGAACTCCAGCCCGCCGTAGACGATGGCGCCGACCCCGGTCAGGCACAGCGCCACCCCCAAGACGCCCGCGAGCCGGGGCCTCTCCAGGCCGAGGGCGAAGCCCAGCAGCATTCCCCAGACGGGTGCGGTGGCGTAGATCAGGGCCGTATTCGCCGCCGTGGTGAGGCTCACCCCTATCGTGAAGACGGATTGAGTCATCGTGATCCCGACGAAGCCGAGGCCGAGTATGCGCCAGAAGTCCCCGCGTTTGAGGCGAACGCCGGGCTCCACGATGCGCATCACGAGCCAGAGCGAGAGCCCGGCCAGCGTGAAGCGAACCGCGGCGAAGAGGATCGGCGGCACGACCTCGACGACATGCTTTACGGCGACAAAGTTCGTCCCGAAGAAAAAGACCGTAAGGAGCAGCGAGATCTCGACCCAGAGCGGGGCACGCCGCCTCTCCTCCCCCACGCGGGCTAACGTCCCTCTAGCGTATGAAGTCCATGCTCGCGTCGAGGGTCTTAACGTAGGCGGCGATAAGGCGCGCGCAGTTCGCCACGTCCTCGACGTCCACGATCTCGTTCGGCGAGTGCATGTAGCGGTTCGGGCACGAGACGAGCCCGGTCGCAATACCTGCGCGGGTGAAGTGGATCGCGTCGGCGTCCGTGCCCGTCGAGCGCGAGTCGGCTTCAACCGTGTATGGGATACCCTCGCTCTCCGCAGCCTCGATGAGCCCCTCGTAGACGATGGGGCTCAGCACCGAGGCCCGCGCGATGACCGGTCCGCTGCCGAGGGCGTGATCGCCGTTCTCGTTCTTGGAGACGCCGGGAGTATCTGTCGCGTGGGTAACGTCCACGGCTATCGCGGCGTCCGGGTCGAGTCCGTAGGCCGCCCCGCAGGCGCCGTAGAGCCCGATCTCCTCCTGCACGCTCGCCACCGCGACCACCTCGGCGGAGATATCCTCTTCCTCGGAGAGGAGCCGCAGCGCTTCGAGCACCACGAAGGCGCCCATGCGGTTGTCTATCGAGCGCGAGGCGATGCGCCCGTTGGGCAGCTCGAGGAGGTCCTGGTCGAGGACGCCCACGTCGCCTACCCTCACCATGCCCTTCGCCTCGTCGGCGTCTTTCGCCCCGATATCTATCCAGAGGTTCTTTATCTGAGAGACCTTCTTGCGCTCCTCGGATTCCATCAGGTGGATGGCCTTCTTGCCGATCACGCCGGGGACCTCGCCATTCTTCGTCTGCAGGCGCACCCTTTGTCCGACGAGCACCTGCGGGTCCCAGCCGCCCACGCCGGTGAAGTGGAGCAGGCCCTGCTCGTCTATGTGCGTGATCATCAGCCCGATCTCGTCTATGTGCCCGCTGAGCATCACCTTCGGCGATCCGCCGGCGTTGAGCGTCGCGAAGGAGTTGCCCATCCGGTCGCCACGAACCTCGGCGAATCTTCCTGCCTCTTCCCGCCACACCTTCGCGACCGCGATCTCCTTGCCGCTCGGACCCGGCGTGCCGAGCAGACTCTTCAAGAACTCATACGATTCGTCCCTCATAGACACCTTTCCAGACGTACTCATACCGGCAGAGAGCAGCAGCGACGCTTACTCTACCGCATCGGGCCGACCGGGAGCGCCGGTCAGCCCCCTATCCGGAGCGTGATCTCTCCTCCGCCCAGCCACCGCCGGTCCCTGCCGAACTCCTCGTAGGGTATGCAGACCTCGAACGGACCGTCGAAGGGGTCGGGCTCCAGCCGCAGAGTCCTCCGGTCTTCCCATGCCGGCTCGTACGTCGTCCCCTCGAAGCGGAAGCCTCCCGGATACGGCGGCGGGTAGTCGCCGCCGCCGGGCTCGTTGAGACAGAGAAACAGCGAGAGCCCGTCGCAGAGCTTCAGCAACTGCAGGTTACGTCCCAGGTTCGCAAGTTCCTCCCGAGAGAGGCCGTCCTTCAGGCTCTCCTGCCGGCGGCTCTCGGCCTCCGCGAAGCGCGCCTCTGCCTCTGTCCTTCCGAACTGCCGCACCAGGGTCTCGTAGTGCATGCTGCACAGACAGGCGGCGTAGGAGCTCTGGCCCTCCAACAGGTCCAGCCCCGCCGCGTAGGCCCGAAGCTTCTCCTCGACCGGGTAGTCCGTAAAGGAGTACGGTCTGTTCCTCTCCTCGTCCCAGCGCACGGCGGAGTCGGGGCCCTTCCAGGCGATATCGTGATTGGCTATGGCGTGGACGGTGGGCTCGTATGGGCTCGGCCTCTCCGACCAGTGACGGGCGAACTCGCCAGAGATGAGGGCGTGGTCATGCTGCCTTACGAGAACAAAGGAACCGGCTCTCTCACGGATGATCATACAGAATAAGGTATCAGAGAATGAGGTATCAGGTTTCGAGCATCGGCATTCCGGTTTCCACTGTTTAGGTGAGGCCTGGTTCCCGGCGGGCCGAAGCGAACCGGCGCGCCTAACCAGAAACCCGGCGTCTAAAGAACCGGTCTCCGATCCACGACGAGGCGGGCCGTGAAGCCGGGGTCGTCGAGGAAGGCGTCCTGGGCGGCCTCGTAGCGGTCTTCCGGGACGACCGCGAGCGCGAGGGCGAAGCCCTGCGGGAAGGCGGCCTCCCACTCCTCCGCAAGCTTCTCGGGGAGCCCCATGCCGAGGAGCTTTCTCCGAAGCCGCGGCCGCCGATGATAGATGAGGAGACCGGTGGCGGCGGCGAGCGTCATGACCGCCTGCACGATGATTCCGGCCAGAAGGTGAATGGCGCCCAGGAGGACGCTGACTGCTGTAACGCCTATGTAAGTACTGGCGAACTCGAACCACTGGAGCCTGGCAAGACCCGCCTCGACCCGGCGCGTGCGGGCCTCCGGGAGGACGGCGTTCACCAGCGGCTCATCGCGTCGCCTGCACAGCACGACCAGAGCGTCCCCCGGCACGCCTCCATCGGCGAGGCGCTCGTCGAGCGCCTTGAGAGAGCCTGGATTCGGGACTACGGCCCCGACGGTGTAGTGGCGCGTAACGCTCATGCGCCTGTTTTACCGCACGGGCCAGCAGAGCGGGTAAGCAGTTTCACGCCACGGCGCCGGCAACCACCAGCACGGCCGCCGACGTCACCACCCCGATCAGGGCCCCGGCCAGAACGTCGAACGGAAAGTGGACGCCGAGGTAGACGCGCGAGAGCGCGACCAGAAAACCGGCGAGCGCCAGCAGAGGAGTAAAGGCCGGGTAGACGGCCGAGAGCGAGATCGCTCCAGCGGCGGCGGTCGCAGAGTGCCCCGAAGGAAAGGACGTCGAGGATGGGGTCTTTATGAGCGGGGCGATCTCCGTATCCCAGATAAACGGCCGGGCGCGGTTGAAGAGATACTTCGCTCCCTCGGCGAGCGTCCAGGAAGAGGCCACCGCCGTCCAGGGGATGAGCAGGTTGGCGATCTCAAGCCCGGTGACGAGAAAGGCCCCGGCGGCGATGACACCCCACAGAAAACCCGCCGTGCCTAGCAGCGTGAACACACGCAAGAGCCGCGTCAGCGGCCCCCACTTGATGCGGAAGATCGCCCTGAACAGCGCGCGATCCAGATCCCTTGTCTTATGCGCCAGACTTTTCAAGACCTTCTCTGATCGAAGCTCGGAACCGTCGGTATTTTAACCGCCAGCGGCGAGGGCGGCGCCCGCTAGAGATCCCCGTTCATGGAACCCTTCCTCGAGCCGACGACCTGTCCAAAGTTGAGGATCGTCACCAGAAAGACGCCACCGACGATGTTGCCGAGGGTGGTCGGGATCAGAAAGTCTCTTACATAATCGGCAAAGGGCGTCTCACCGGCGAAGAAGCTCATCAGGACTTCCGCGGACCCGGCCACGCAGTGCGTGAGTCCCGCCGCCGGGATGAGAAAGACCAGCAGGTAGATAAAGAGCGCCTGCGAGATCGTATCGCGCGAAGCCGCCACCATCCAGGCGACGAGCGCCACAAGCCAGCCGCCGAAGACGGCCTTCGTCGCGACGGTCCAGAAACCATAGTCCAGCTTGTGGGAGACCTCCCCGAGCACAACCTCCAGAGCGTCGGGGTCGAGGACATCCCCGTAGACGACGGCAGCGGCGAAGACCCCCGTGCCGATCAGGTTGAAGGACAGCACCACAGCCCACAGCCGCAGCATGTTGGGGATGCTGCTCAGCCTGGTCAGCACAACCGTCACGGGGGTAACGGTGTTCTCGGTAAAGAGCTGAGCCCGGCCCAGGATGACGATGAGAAAGCCTATCGGGTAGGCGGCGTAGGCCGCGAGCCCGGGCCCCCCGGTCAGGGCGGACACAACCGCGTAGGCCACCGCGGAGAACGATATGTTCAGGCCCGCGGCGAAGCCGGAGAACGCAAGCCCCAGATTGGCGCGCTGCAGCTCCTTGCGGCCATCCTCGACGACGGCATCGAGTATCTCTCCCGCTGTCTTGGATGCAGCCATGAGCGAGGATGTTACTACAAACCTCCGGACCGACAACCTTCGGAGAAGCTCCGGATCATGAACAGCAAAGAGGTAGAATGGCGGGGCAACGGCAAGAGTGTTACAGACGGGAGAGACGACAATGGAGAGAGCCCTGATCGAGAAGGTCCTCGAAGAGGCCAGAAGCACTGAGGCAAACCTCGTCATCGCCGATCGCAGAGACACCTTCACCATCGAGGCGGAGGATCTCAAGGACGTAGAGGTCTCCGACGACTACCTGCGCGCCACGATGGACGACGGCAAGATCACGGTCTACCTGGAGCTGGAGAAGGTCTACAAGCTCGTCCTGGAGCGCCAGCGCAGCCGCCGCATCGGCGGACGCGCCGGCTTCAGCGTCACCGGGGGCTAAGGCCCCCGATCACCTCCACGCCGTCCTCGCGGGCCACGACCGCCGCGCGCGTAAGACCAACGAATAGCCCGCACTCCAGAGCTCCGGGTACGCGCTTCAGTTCCACCTCCAGAGCCCCCGGATTGAGGATAGAGGCGAACAGACAGTCGGCCGTGTAGTGGCCGCCGTCCGTGATGAACGGGCGCGCGGGATTTGCGAGGTCCATTCGCAGCTCCGCCTCGCAACCGAGGGCCGAGAGAGCTTCGAGGGTAGCCTGCCAGCCGAAAGGCTCGATCTCCACCGGCAGAGGGCCCTGCCCGAGAACCTCCACCGGCTTGGAGCCGTCGGCGACCACGATGAGGCCCCTCTCCCCGGCCGAAGCCACGATCTTCTCGCGCAGCAGCGCCCCGCCCCGGCCCTTGATGAGGGCGAGATCCGGAGA
>JBFLXF010000078.1:0-7577 GCA_040757515.1 Actinomycetota bacterium | reverse complement strand
TTAGTATTCGAGCGGAGGCGACCGAAGGAGGCGTTGCGGCCCGATGGACTTGCTGCATCACTGGGGGCTTATCGCCCGCCTCTTCGGCGTACTCGGGACCAACCTGGTGCTCTCCGGGGACAACGCCGTGGTAATAGCCATGGCCGCCCACCGGCTCCGCGGCTCCATGCGCCGCAAGGCGATAATCTGGGGCGCCGCCGGGGCCGTGGGGCTGCGCCTCGTCTTCGCGCTCCTCATCGCGATGCTGATCGCAATCCCTTTCCTGAGGGCCGTCGGAGGCGTCGTGCTGTTCTGGATCGCCTGGCGGCTCGTCCGCGAGGACGCCGGCGCCTCCGCCGGGGAGGTAAAGGCCGGCGAGGGCGTGTGGGACGCCGTGAAGATCATCGTCGTCGCCGACGCCGCCATGTCGCTGGACAACGTGATCGCCCTGGTAGGCGTCTCCGGCGGGAACCTCTGGATCCTCGGCGCCGGCCTCGTTCTGACGGTGCCGCCGGTGATCTGGGGCAGCTCCCTGCTGAGCGTCCTGCTCGATCGCTGGCCCTGGCTCGCTTACGCCGGAGCCGCCCTCCTCGCCTGGATCGCCCTGGAGATGATCCTTCAGGACCCCGCCCTCCGGGACCTCCTTCCGGACCTCTCGGCCCTCGTCGAGGCGGCGGTGAAGCTGATCGGCACGCTCGCCTTCGTCGCCGCCACCTGGTGGGCGCAGCGCGCACGCTTCGCGCGGTAGCCGCGAAGAAGCGGCCCGTGCGGGCCGCTAGAATAGGAGGGACAGACCCTTCGCGGAGGTGGGATCTTGAAAGGAATAGTCTGGCACGGGCCGGAGAAGATGTCCCTCGAGGAGGTGCCCGAGCCCGGGGTGGAGCCGGGGACCGTGGTGGTCCGCCCGCGGGCCGCCGGCATCTGCGGCTCGGAGGTCGAGGGCTACCTGGGCAAGATGGGCAACCGCACCCCGCCGCTCGTGATGGGGCACGAGTTCGCGGGCACCGTCACACAGGTCGGCGAGGGAGTGGACGAGGGCCTGCTGGGCCGCGAGGTGGCGGTTAACCCGCTCTCCTCCGACGGGACGTGCCGCCTGTGCCGGGCCGGACACACGAACCTCTGCCCGAACCGCAAGCTGGTCGGCATACACTCCCCCGGCGGCTTCGCGGAGTACACGCTGGTGCCGGCGGGGAACGTCTACCCGCTCCCGGAGGGCGTCGAGGCGCGCACGGGCGCCCTCGCCGAACCTTTAGCGAACGGGGTGCACGCGGCGAGGCTCGGGCTCGCGGGCGGGCACGCCGTCGAGCACGCCGTCGTGATCGGGGCGGGCACCATCGGCCTGATGTGCCTGCAGGTCGCCGTGCTGGAGGGCATCCCGAGCGTCTCGGTCGTGGAGCCGCACGCCGCCCGTCGGGAGCAGGCTCTGCGGCTCGGGGCCGTCGCCGCCCACGCCTCCGGCGCCGAGGCCCGCGAGGCGCTGGAGGGACCGACGGAGGGACTCGGCGCGGACCTGGTCATAGACGCCGTGGGGGCCGAGGCGACGCGCAGGATGGCGGTAGAGGAGCTGCTGCGGCCCGGTGGGCGGGTGGTCTTCGTCGGGTTGCACGGCGACGAGACGACGCTCGGCTTCCACGACATAGTGCGGGGCCAGCTCGACCTGCAAGGCTCCTACGCCTACACGGCGGGAGACTACGAGCAGGCGCTCGCGTGGCTCATCGAGGGGAGGGCCGGGATCGGGGAGCTGCCGCCGGTGCTGCCGCTCGAAGAGGGGCCGGGAGCGTTCGCGGAGCTGGTGCGCGGGCCGTCGGAGCAGATCAAGATCTTCCTCGCGGCCTCGGGTGAGTAGCGGCATGGAGAACGGCTCGCTCGCGGGCAGGACCGCGATAGTCACCGGGGCCTCCAGCGGGATAGGGCTCGCCACGGCGAACTTGTTCTTCGACCGGGGAGCCCGCGTCCACGCCGTCGCCCGCCGCCGGGAGGCGATGGAGGAGGGCGCCGGGAAGGGGCGCCTCGCCTCCGGGCGCTTCGCGGCGCACGCACTCGACGTGACCGACCGGGAGGCGGTCGAGGCGCTCGTGCGCGAGGTGGGCGAGGCCGACGGCATAGACGTCCTCGTGCTCGCGGCGGGGACGAACGTGCCGCGGAGGAGCCTGGAGCGGCTCTCCTGCGAGGACTGGGAGAGGATACTGGCCGTCAACCTCTCCGGGGCGTTCTACTTCGTGAAGGCCGCGCTGCCCTACCTGCGCGCCTCGCGCGGCGACGCCGTGCTCGTGAGCAGCGTCTCCGGCTCCTGGCCGGATATGTCCGGGCCCGCCTACCAGGCGTCGAAGGCCGGGATGACGCAGCTCGCGCGGGCGTGCGGCTTCGAGGAGCACGCAAACGGCGTACGCTTCTCCTCGGTGCTCCCCGGGATCGTGGACACCCCGATCCTGGACAACCGCCCGGAGCCGCCGCCCAGGGAGGTGCGCGAGCTGGCCCTCAAGCCCGAGGACGTCGCCGCGGCGTGCCTCTTCCTCGTCACCCTCCCGCACCACGCGCACGTCCCCGAGCTCACGATGGTGCCGACGGAGATCCAGGCGCTCGGCAAGACCTCGACCGCCACGCCGCCGGTGCCCCGGGGCGAGGAGTGAGACCCTGCCGGCAGATGGGAGGTTCATCATGAACGCTGGCGACGCTGGCCGGCCCGCGCGCCGGTTCCGCTCGCGGGAGTGGTTCGACGACCGCGAGCGCATGGACCAGACGGCGCTCTACCTGGAGCGGTACATGAACTACGGGATCACGCCGGAGGAGCTGCGCTCGGGCCGGCCCGTGGTCGGGATCGCCCAGACCGGGAGCGACCTGGTGCCCTGCAACCGGCACCACCTCGACCTCGCCCGCCGCGTGCGCGAGGGCATCCGCGACGCCGGCGGCATCCCGATGGAGTTTCCGGTGCATCCGATCTTCGAGAACTGCCGCCGGCCGACCGCCGCCCTGGACCGAAACCTCTCCTACCTGGGGCTCGTGGAGACGCTCTACGGCTACCCCCTCGACGCCGTGGTGCTCACCACCGGCTGCGACAAGACCACGCCCGCGGCCCTCATGGCCGCCGCGACGGTAGACATCCCCTCGATAGTGCTCTCCGGCGGGCCGATGCTCGATGGCTACTTCGAGGGCGAGCTCGTCGGCTCGGGGACCGTGATCTGGAAGAGCCGGCGCCGGTTGGCCGCGGGCAAGATCGACGAGGAGGAGTTCTTCGACGCGGCGCTCGCCTCCGCGACCTCGCCCGGCCACTGCAACACCATGGGGACGGCCTCGACGATGAACGCCGTCGCCGAGGTACTCGGGATGTCGCTGCCGGGGTGCGCGGCGATCCCGGCGCCCTACCGCGAGCGCGGCCAGATGGCCTACGACACGGGCCGGCGCATCGTCGAGATGGCCTACGAGGACCTGCGGCCGTCGGAGATCCTGACGCGCGAGGCGTTTCTGAACGCCATAGTCGCCATCACGGCATTAGGTGGATCGACAAACGCCCAGCCGCACGTAGTGGCGATCGCGCGCCACGCCGGGGTGGAGATAGAGGCCTCCGATTGGATGCGCGGCTACGACGTGCCGCTGCTCGTCAACATGCAGCCCGCCGGGAAGTACCTGGGCGAGCGCTTCCACCGCGCGGGCGGCGTCCCCGCCGTGCTCAACGAGCTCTTGCGGGCGGGCAGGATAGACGGCGGGGTACGGACCGTCACGGGCCGGACGCTCGCCGAGAACGTCGCCGGGCGCGAGAGCACGGACCGCGAGATGATCGCCCCCTACGACGCGCCGCTGCAGGAGCGCGCGGGCTTTCTGGTCCTCTCGGGGAACCTCTTCGACTTCGCGATCGTGAAGACGAGCGTGATCTCCGACGAGTTCCGCTCCCGCTACCTGAGCGAGCCGGGCCGCGAGGGCGTCTTCGAGGGACGGGCGGTCGTCTTCGACGGCTCCGAGGACTACCACGCCCGCATAAACGACCCGTCTTTGGGCATAGACGAGCGCACCATCCTGGTGATCCGGGGCGCGGGACCGATCGGCTGGCCGGGCTCTGCGGAGGTCGTCAACATGCAGCCCCCGGACGCGCTCATCAGGCGGGGGATCGAGGCGCTGCCCACCATCGGCGACGGGCGGCAGTCGGGGACCTCGGACAGCCCCTCCGTCCTGCACGCCTCACCCGAGAGCGCCGCTGGCGGCGGACTCTCGTGGCTGCGCACGGGCGACACGATCCGCATAGACCTGGGCGCCGGGCGCTGCGACGCGCTGGTGCCGGAGGAGGAGATCGAGCGCCGCAGGCGGGAGGAGGGCGTCCCGCCCGTCCCGGAGAGCCGCACGCCCTGGCAGGAGATCTACCGCTCCACCGTGGGCCAGCTCGACGGCGGCGGCGTCCTGGAGGCGGCGCTGAAGTACCGGGGCGTCGCCTCGAAGACCCCGCGCCACAACCACTGACCGTGGGGTCGAGACGAACGGGGGCCGGCGAACGTGGTGGCGCCGGGACGGAGGCAGGAGCCGTTCCGCACGACGCGCCTGGTCCCGGCCTGAAGTGGAGCGGCGGTCGTTCGGCACGCGGATAGAGGGGAGGCAACACTACGATGAGTCTTTCCGGAGGGGTGGCGTGGGTGACGGGGAGCAGCACGGGGATAGGGCGCGCCTGCGCCGTGGCGCTGGCGCGCTCCGGCTACCGGGTGGCCGTCCACTACAACCGGAACGAGGCCGGGGCGCGCGAGGCGGCGGGTGAGATCGAGGCCTCAGGCGGCGAGGCGCTCCTGGTCGGGGGCGACGTGTCGGAAGCGGGTGAGGTGGACCGGATGGTCGGCGAGATACGGGACCGTTTCGGGCGCGTGGACGTGCTCGTCAACAACGCGGGCGCCCTCATAGAACGCCGCAGCTTCTCGGAGATGACCGAGGACCTCTGGGACCGGGTGATGGAGGTGAACCTCAAGAGCGTCTTCCTGTGCTCGAAGGCGGTCCTGCCCATGATGAGGGAGCAGGGCGGGGGACGCATCATAAACATGACCTCCGTGGCCGCCCGCAACGGCGGCGGCCCCGGCTCCGCGGCCTACGCGACCGCCAAGGCCGGCGTCAGCAACCTCACCCGCGCCATGGCGAAGGAGCTCGTCTCCGAGAACATCCTGGTCAACGCCGTGGCCCCCGGCGTGATCACCACCCCGTTCCACGACCGCTTCACGCCCCCAGACGTGCGCGAGACGCTGCTGAAGGGCATCCCCATGGGCCGCGAGGGCACCCCCGAGGAGGTCGCCGGGGTAGTGGCGTTCCTGGCGTCTCCGGCGGCGAGCTACCTGGTCGGCGAGATCGTCGAGGTCAACGGCGGCCAGCTCATGGACTGAGGCTCGGGAGCATGGGAGGTTCGATGGCTGGACGGCTAACGAGTGCAGGTGCAGCGGCTGTGGAGGTGCTGGCATGCGCCGGGGCGCGGCGCTTTTACACCGTACCTGGCGAGAGCTTCCTGGAGATCCTGGACGCCGTGGAGCGGCGCCCGGAACTGTCACTCGTCTCGACCCGCCATGAGTCGGGGGCGTCGTTCATGGCCGAGGCGGACGCCAAATTCACCGGTGTACCGGCAGTGGTGATGGCGACGAGAGCGGTTGGCGCTTCCAACCTGGCCATCGGCGTGCATACAGCCCGACAGGACTCCACGCCGATGGTCGTGTTGCTGGGGCAGGTCGAGACAGGCTCTCTCGGACGAGAGGCTTTCCAGGAGGTAGACTTGCCCGCTTTCTACGCCCAGATCACGAAGTGGGCGGCGACGGTTCCGCGTGCGGATCGCGTCCCGGAGTTCGTGGCGCGGGCCTTACGGGTGGCGGTCTCCGGACGGCCGGGCCCGGTCATGCTTGCCCTGCCTTCCGATCTACTCGGCCAGGAGATCTCCGCCCGGGACGTCGGCGTTCCTCCTGCGGCGCATCCCGCTCCGGCCCCCGAAGAGGTCAGGGCCGTCGTCAGCCGGTTGCGTGAGGCGCAGCGGCCGGTGGTGATAGCCGGCGGGGGAACCCGCGCCGCGCGGGGGGAGCTCGTGGCCTTTGCCGAACGTTTCGACGCCGGCGTCTACGCCGCCTTCCGGCGGCAGGACGCCTTCCCGAACGAACACCCGCTCTACCTGGGGCATCTCACGCTTGGCACACCGCCGGAGACCTTGAAGGCGCTGCAGGAGGCGGACCTGGTCGTGGTGATCGGGTGCCGGCTCAGCGAAGTGACCACGCAGGGCTATAGTCTGCCGCGTATGGGGCAGGCGGTGATACAGGTGGATGTGGATCCCGCCCAGATCGGCGCGACGGTGCCTGTGGAGATCGGGGTCGTGGCGGATGCTCGCACCGCCCTCGCTGCGCTGCTGGAGCGGGCGTCATCTCACCGCCTGCGGCGAGACTGGTCCGAAGCCCACCGCGCCTATCTGACGTCCAGCGAGATCCCGCCGGGCCGCTCGGCGACGGGCATAGACCCGGCACAGGTCGTCGCCGCCATGCGGGAGGTTTTGCCGGAGGACGCGGTGATCGTCAACGACGCGGGAAACTTCTCTGTCTTTCTGCACCGTTACTGGCGTTACAGTTACCCGCGCACGCAGCTCGCACCGACGAGCGGAGCGATGGGCTATGGGGTGCCGGCGGCGGTAGCGGCGAGGCTGGCCGCGCCGGAGCGGTGCGCGGTCGCCGTCTGTGGCGACGGAGGCTTCCTCATGACCGGCCAGGAGATCGAGACGGCGGTGCGCTATGGGGCGAAGGTCTTGATCGTCGTCTTCCGCAACGGGATGCATGGCACTATCGCCATGCATCAGGCTCGCGAGCTCGGGCGAACCGCCGGGGCGCGGATCGGTGAAGTGGACCTTGCCGGCTACGCCCGCAGCCTGGGTGCCGAAGGCTACACGGCACGTGATCCCGGCGAACTGGTGCCCGCGTTGCGGGAAGCGCTCGCCTCGGAGTCCGTCGCGCTCGTAGACGTTGTCACGGACCCCGACCTGATCGCTCCCACGACCCGACTCTCTGCGCTGTTGGGCGACCAAAATCCGCCATGAACCTAACCGGTGGACCAGAAGGTGCCGATCCGGAGCTTCCTTTGGAGGATGTCGGCGTGAAGCTGTGGCTTATCGTGTAGAAAGGTCCGTCCATCTCTCTGCCGTCTGGAGCAGGGCCGGGTTCGTGGCACGCGAATAGGGCGTCCAGCCTCTCCTTGACGCCGAACACCGCCTTCGAGCCGAGTGCTCCTCATTGAGCTCTTCTCTGAGGTCACTCCTCGTAGTGAAGAGGCGTCTCCTGGTTGGTGAGTAGCTGTCCGCGGCGCCTGAGTTCCTCGCCCACGACCTCGCCGAGATAGATGGTGTGGTCTCCGGCATCCAGACTGTTCACGACCCGGCACTCCAGGTAGGCGAAGGCGTCATCGAAGAGTGGCGCGCCGGTCTGTGGGCCGGGAGCGAAGCGCGCTCCGGCCACGGAGTCACCCTCAGGTTCCTGGTGCCGGGCGAGCCTGCGCGCCAGGTCCTCCTGTCCTTTGTCCAGAAAGTTGATGCTGAACACACCCCCGCTTTCGATGAGACCATGGCTGTGATGGTCTTTGTGGACCGCGACGGTCACTCGCGGCGGGTCGAATGA
>JBFLXF010000077.1:0-7624 GCA_040757515.1 Actinomycetota bacterium | reverse complement strand
CAGGCGTCCCGCGCGAAGGCTCCGCGCAAAGACCTCTGTGGTGTCCCTCAAGCGTTCCCCCGGCCTCGCCTCCACTGCAGCACCGTTTCACCGCTGAGAGAAGCCTCTTTCTCGGGTATCCTCAGGGCGTGCTGCGGCTATTCTACGAGTCCGGGACCCTCGTTGCGAACGGGAGCGATGAGACGGTCCTCCCCGATCCCTTTATGTGGGACCCGCGCACGCGGAGCTGGCGCGCCCCGGCGAGCGCCTACCGGGAAGCGATGCTCGCGCTGCGCGAGGGGGATGTCCCCCACGAGGACCACGCCGCCGCCTTCGAGAGGCTCTCCCTGGAGTCACGCCTGGCGATGGAGCCGCGTCCATACCAGAGCGAGGCCCTCGCAGCCTGGCGGCGGGCGGAGCTACGCGGCGTCGTGGTGCTGCCGACCGGTGCGGGCAAGACGGCGGTGGCGGTGCGGGCCATAGAGAGGGTTGGGAGGAGCACGCTCGTGGTGGTGCCGACGCTCGCGCTCCTGAAGCAGTGGTACTCGGTGCTCGCCGACGCCTTCGGGACGTCGGTAACGGTCGGGCTCCTCGGAGGCGGATACCACGAGATCACGCCGCTCACCGTGACGACCTACGACTCGGCCTACATCCACGCCGAACGCTACGGCTACCGCTTCGCCCTCGTTGTCTACGACGAGGTCCACCACCTGCCCGCGCCGAAGAACGCGATCATCCCAAAGACCCTCCTGGCCCCGTACTCCCTGGGCCTCACCGCGACCCCCGAGCGCCCCGACGGCAGGCACGCGCTGCTGCCGGAGCTGGTCGGCCCCATCGTCTACCGGCGCTCGCCGGAGGATCTCGCCGGGACCTACCTCGCTCCCTTCGACCTGGTGCGCATACCCATAGAGCTGACGGCGCACGAGCGATTCGAGTACGCCCAGGCCGACGCGGTCTACAGAGATTTCCTGGCCAAGCACCGGCTCGTGATGCGCTCGCCGGAGGACTGGCAGCGGTTCGTGATGGTCGCCTCCACGAGCCACTCCGGCGGGCGGGAAGCACTACTCGCCGCACGAAGGCGGCGCGAGATCCAGGCGGGCGCGGTGCGCAAGACGGCGACGCTGGAGAGCCTGCTCAGGAGGCACTGGAACGACCGCGTCATCGTTTTCACCAAGAGCGTCGAGGAAGTCTACGCGCTCTCGCGGCGCTTCCTGATCCCGGGCATAACCCACGAGACTCCTGCGCGGGAGCGCAAGGAGATCCTGGACCGCTTCCGCGAGGGCCGCTACCGCGCCGTCATTGCCTCGGACGTACTGAACGAGGGCGTGGACGTCCCCGACGCCGGGGTCGCCGTGATCCTGGCCGGAAGCGCCTCGCGCCGCGAGTACGTCCAGCGCCTCGGACGCATCCTGCGCCCGCGCGAGGGCAAGCGCGCCGTCCTCTACGAGCTCGTCACCTCGGAGACGGGCGAGGTCTTCGCCGCCCGCCGTCGCAGAGAGGGCTTCGCCCACGGAGCCCGCGCCTGATGCTCCGCAGCGAGCACGTCATCGCGCGCCTGCAGCGCGGGAGGGTGATCCCGCATCACCTCTCCCCCCGCGACCGCCGCGCCGTGGAGGCGGCGGCGGAGCTCATCTCGCTCTATGCCGATCATACCGGGAGGCCGCGCGCCGCCCTCGAAGCGGAGCTCGCCGCCCGCGAGGAGACTGTCGGTCCCCGGCTGGACGCGCGGCGGGGATTCCGGATCGTACGCGCCCTCGGCAAGCTCCTGGAGGAACGCGCCGAGTGGTCCGCCCCGACCGACGCCGACCCGTACACGATCAGAACCCGCCTCTTCGAGCTTGCCTCAGCTCTCCCCGAGCCGCCCGCCTCCGAACCCGGTCTGCTCGGCTCCCCGACCCGCGAGGAGGTTCTCGCGCGGGTCACCGCGGAGACTGGCGTCGCTGACCCGGCCTCCGCCATGTTCGCCGACCGGCGCGGCGCCGAGACACTCGTGGCCTTCGAGGCCACCGAGGCGGAGGACCTGATCCGCCGCTACAACGTTGCCCAGGCGCAGGGCGTCCTCTATGCGGCCAGGGACCTGGTCGTTGACCTGGAGCCCGGGGCCGACGCCCGCCTCGTCTTTCACTACGTCAAACTGAACGGACTAATCTACACGCTGAAGATTCTCCCGAATGGTGCCCACCGCCTGATCCTCGACGGCCCCCTCTCCCTCTTTGGAGCGACCCGGAAGTACGGACTGAGGCTCGCCAAGCTCCTTCCGGGCCTCCTCTTGACCTCCCCCTGGCGCCTCGCCGCAAACGTCGAGTGGCGCGACCGCGAGGCCGTCCTGGAGCTGGACTCAGAGGCTGCAGACCTCGCCACGCACTACCTCGGCCCGACCTCCGAGCGAGACGCCGACGAAGTCCGCCAGGCATTCGTACGGGCCTGGAACCGGAAGAAGGAGAAGGGCGGCTGGCAACTAGAGGAGGGCGCCGGCATCCTCTCGTTCCCGGAGATGGGGACCGCTCTCGTTCCGGACTTCACCTTCAGGCGCGAAGAGGAGGTGGCGCACCTGGAGATACTCGGTTTCTGGTCCCGGCGCAGCCTCGTCGAGCGCGCCGCCCTCATCCGCGAAGCGGCGCGGGGCGGCAACCGCGTCCTCGTCGCCGCCTCAGAGAGGCTCGGCACCTCGCCCGATACTCTCTCCGGGGCGGTCGAGAGCGGGGTCATCCCCTTCAAGGACCGCCTCGCCGCCAAGGATGTCCTCGCCGCCCTCGACGCGCCGGCCGGGGGCGGCGGGCCTGCAATATAATCTGCCGGTGAAGGGTGGAGCCAGAGGACTACTGGCGCTCACGCTGGCGTGCACGGTCGCGGCGGCGATCTTCGGGTTCGGCTCCGAAGTGTTCTCGTGGCGGAGCGCATACGCGGAGGAGTCGGGACGCACGGGCGTGATCCTGACCACCCGCCTCGCCGTCTACGTGGCGCTCACGGTGCTGCTCGTCTTTCGCGGCGGATGGTGGGGCGTGCCCGCCGCGGTCTCGATGGCCATCGGAGCGACCCTGATCGAGTGGGCTCTCTTCCCGCTGGCCTTCGACTGGGCCGCCATAGAGGACCCGTCAGGCTATGAGGAGAGGTTCGGGGAGGTCGGCAGGCCGACCTATTGGCGGTGGTCCGCCTTCGATATCGCGGGCGTCGCCCTCTGCGCCGCGATCGTCCAGGGGCTTCGCGTAACGCTGGGGCTCAGCGAGGGTCCTCGGGACGGATGACCTCTATCTCCTCGTCCTCGCCGAAGTCCAGCAGGTAGACCTCACCCTGCGCGTTGAAGTCATAGCGCGAGCGCGGCAGCCTCCCCTCCAGGGAGTCCACGACCTCTACGTCCGTGACGAGCCGCCCGCGTCCCCTGCACCGCCGACACTCTATGGGCCGCCACGCCGCCCCGTCGTTCCCGCGCCCACCGCAGTTCGGGCAGGTGCGGAAACCGGTGTACCGGATCGCTATAGTCCTCATGCCCGGATACTAGCAGCAGGGAGGAACGGATGAACCATGCGGCGGTGCTGGCGGTATCGGCAGGGATCGCGATAGCGCTCCAGGTAGTCGCGAACTCCATCGGGATGAAGGTGCTCGGCCTGGGAGCGCTCATCGGGGTCTCCGGCGCCGTTACCGCAGTCGCCGGCTTCGCGGCTGCTCTATTCCTCTCGCGTCCTGAAGCGTCAGGCAAGGCCCTGCTGGCAGCTGTGGTCTCCGGGCTGCTCGGCGCCTTTATACTCGCGGCCATCGTTCTCGCCGCGAACAGCGGCGGCCTGGCGCGAACGCTCTCGCTCGTCATAGGAACGCAGCTCGCCTTCGGCATAGCCATAGACAGGATCGGGATCTTCGGTCCCGCCGCGCAGGAATTCGGAGCGGCGAAGTCTCTGGGCATGGCCCTGATCCTCTTCGGAGGACTCTTGCTGGTACACGAGGGCTAGACAGGAGGCGCTCTTGGCTCCGCCGCGCCTTCGTGTACCATTAACCGCGTCGTGAAGCTGGCGCGAGAGACCATACGCGAGTTGCTACCCCTGGCGTTCATCGCCTGGGCTGCGTTTGTCGTTCTGGCCGGGGCGGCGCACCTGGCACATCAGAATGAGAGGCTCCTAACGGACGAATCGGCGGCCTCCGCAGGACTCGGGCTGTGCGCCCTGACTGCGGCGGCATTCTTCGGTACGGGCGCCATTCGTCCCCGGCTCTCGCAGTGCCATCTTCGCGCCTGCGCCGCCGTCTCGCTCCCGCACCGCGGCGCATCCTCCACGTTCTCGCGTTTCCGGGTGCCACCACCACAACCACCACTCATCCAGCTGCTGCAGGTTTTCAGGACCTAGATCCGCGCCCGATCCCGCCCGGCGTCCGCCCCGGCTGCTCGCGACGCCGGGCATCTCGAACACGCCAGTATTCGCGTATGGAGGTCCGAAAACTTGTCGAAACTCCTGAGAAGATCGAATCGCCCGCGCGCGAAGAGACCCCAAGACAAGCCCCTCAGAGACCGCAACGCACCAAAGAGAGAGCGCGGCAGGCTTCGCGGCGCGCTGATAGGGCTCTGCGCGCTGCTCTCACTGCTCGTGGCGGCGGAATCCTGGGCGAGCATGGGAGAGATCCGGCCTGGCGTAAAGGTCGGTAACGTGCCGGTCGGGGGCATGACTCGCCAGGAGGCGCGGGCGCTTCTGGAAGAGGAGTCGTCCGGCCTGGAACGCATCGCACTGAAGCGCGACGGCCGCATCGTAGCCAGGGCTAATCCCGGCGTCCGAACGGACGTTGGGGCAAGCGTTGAACGCGCGTACTCCGTAGGCCGCGACGGCGGTCTGCTGGAGCGTCTCGCCGGCCGGAGCGCCAGGGTATCCGGCACTCGCGTGGAACCAACCATTCGCTACGATCGCGAGGCTGTCCGGAACGCCGTCGAAAACCTCGAGCGAGACCTTCGCCGCGAACCCCGCAATGCGTCGGTCTCGGTGGAGGGCGGCGAGGTGACCGTCAGCGAAGCGCAGGACGGCTACCGGCTCGATGTCGCCGCCACCCTGGAGCGCCTGGAGAGCGGAATCCGAAACCTCGACGCCACCGTGACCGTCTCAGGAAGGGAGATAGAGTCCGAGATCTCTACGGCGGAAGTGGAGCAGGCCGCAAAGGAGGCACGCGCCGCCACCGGCGGAGAGGTCATACTCTCCGCCGGAGAGCGCGAGTGGCGTCTCTCGCCCGCCAGAATCGGCGAGACTATCGAATTCCCGATCGAAGACGGCGAGCCGCGCGCGCGGCTAGACCGGGCGGCGATGTGGGCCGCCCTTTCGGAGGCGCGTGCGGCGCTGAACGTCGAACCAGTAGAGGCATCCTACGAGCTCTCCGGCCCGGGCGTATCTATCGTGCCCGGCCGGAGCGGGAGGCGCATAGAGGAGAGAAAGCTGCTCAACGCGCTGGAGAAAGGTATCTTCGAGGGACGCCGGCGCTATGAGATACCCGTGGTCGTGGTCAGGCCGGACCTCACCACCGCCGAAGCCAGGACACTCAGGCCCACGACGGTGCTCGGCGAGTACAAGACGGATTACACCTGGGACACAGATCCCGGCAGGCGGACGAACATGCAGCTCGCCTCGTCGGCCCTGAGCGGTACGACGGTCGCGCCGGGCGAGGTCTTCTCTTATAACGCCGTAACCGAGCCGCTTGACTACGAGGAGGCGAAGGTGATCGAGGAGGGTGCCGTCGCCTACGCCGAAGGAGGCGGCCTCTCGCAGGTCTCCTCGACCCTCTTCATGGCCGCCAACTACGCCGGCCTGGAGATCATAGAGGCCCATCCTCACTCCGCGGAGCTGCCGTACATCCCGCCCGGGCTCGACACGACGGTGTGGTTCGGGGCGCTGGACCTGCGCTTCCGCAACGACACCGAGGGTTACATCCTCATCGAGCAGTGGCAGGGCGCGGACGGGTACAACCACGCCCGCATCTGGGGTCAACCGACCGGCAGGCGGGTCGAGATCCGCTCCGAGAAAACCCACGAGGACACCGGCCCCAAGGGCAGGAGGATCACGCGCTACGCGGTGAGCAAGACGATCACGCGCGGCGACGAGGTCCTCTTCGACGGCGTCTTCCGACGCGTGACCTACAGGGAACTGGACCCGTACGACCCCGAGAATGAGTAGTCGTCCGAAGCGTGCGGTGCACCCGATATCTCGCGCCTGCCGAAGCGCGGGGAAGGGGGAGACATCGACCTCGTAGCCGACGTTCTCACGTGGCTGGAACCCTACCTGGCTTGGGGCCTGGGACACTTGGAGTCCGGCTCCCCGCTGGGGTGGCTGCTGGCGATGGTCGCGGGGTTGGCGCTGGGCCTCACGCCGGCGAGCTACCCGATGGTGCCGGCGGTCATCGGCTACGTGGCGGGCGAGCGCGGGCTCACGAGGCGGCGGGCGGCCGTGCTGGGAATCGGCTTCACGCTGGGCATGACTACGATCTACGCGGTCTTCGGTCTCATCTTTGGGTTTATGGGCCTCGCTTTGCTCTCGCTGTTGAACCGCTCGATCTGGCTCCCCTACGCCCTCCTCGCCCCGGCGCTGTGGGCGATGGGGCTGCGCTCGCTGGGTCTGCTGAGCTTCAGCGTGCCGCTGCTTCCGACGCCCGAGACCAGCCGTTATCGGCAGAGCTTTCTCGGTGCGTACCTGCTGGGCATCCCGTTCGGGCTCGCCGGCTGCCCGACCTGTGCCCTCATCCTCCCTTCAGTCCTCACGGCGGTGGCGGCCAGCGGCAGCCCGTCCCTGGGAACGCTGGCGATGACGGGGCTCGGGCTCGGCCAGGGTGCGGTACTCGTCGCCGCAGCAGCCCTGGGCGGCGGCTCCCTCGGCTCAGGCTGGCTCTACCGCTACCGCGCCGGGGTCGAGAGAGGGCTCGGCGTGATCCTGGTGCTCACCGCCGCCTACTTCACCTGGCGAGCCCTGATCTGGCTCTAGAGAAAGCGTGCCGGCACACGTCGGCGATTCGAGCATCGCCGGGGACGCCACCATCTACCGTGGTCGGTCCCTACTCCAGAGGATGGCCGCGCTGTACCCAGCCTGCGGTGCCGCCCACCAGGTTAGCCACCTCGTCGAGTCCGTTCTCGGAGAGAAGCTCGGCCGCTTGTCCGGATCGGTTGCCCGTGGCGCAGATCAGCACGACGGGACCTTTCAGCTCTCCCGCACGCATCAGCAGCTCGCGGAGCGGAACGTTCTCCGCGCCCGGGATGTGTCCCCAGGCGTACTCCCACCTCTCGCGAACGTCGATCAGGCGCGCTCCCCTCTTCGTCCACTCTCCCACTTCTTCGGGGGATATCTCCTGGTATCCGCCCGTCTGCCGACTATCGAACAAGCTGTGAAGCCTCCGCTCAAACATGCGCATCTCCTGTATGATTGAGGCGGGCAGGGCGATGTCACCCTGCCCGCAGAACCTCCGCTCAGGCGGAGATCTTCTTGTTGGCCTCCTGCCAGGCCTCGTAGCCGCCGTCGAGCTCCGCGACCCGGAAGCCCGCCGCCCGCAACGCGCTCGCCACCACGCCGCTCCGGGAACCGGTCTGGCAGTGGGTGACGATGGTCTTGTCCCTCGGCAACTCTCCCAAACGCCACAAGACCCGCCCGCCATGCAACTGGTGAGCTCCGGGGATGTGCCCGGCCTCGTACTCACC
>JBFLXF010000076.1:0-7632 GCA_040757515.1 Actinomycetota bacterium | reverse complement strand
AGACGCTCGCCCCGGGCCCCACCTCGATCGGCTCGTTGATCGTGACGCCGGGTGAGTCGGCGTCTACCTGCCCGCTCTCGGGGTCGAGCACCTTTACGGAGAACCCCTGCAGGTTAAGCGACCGTCCGCTGTCGTTGGAGATGGTAACGTACTCGATGCCGCCGCCGGTCTCGGTGAGCTCGAGGCGCTGCAGACTCGCGTCCACGTCGCTGGTGTTGTCCTGCACCTCGATGGCAGACAGGTCGAAAAGCGCCTGGCTCAGCACCTCCTGCGGCGTGTAGCCCTGAAAGAGATTGGTGATGACGTAGCCCTCCTCCCCGCTCGGCGCCATCATCGCCACAAACGGCGTAATGCCCACGTTGAGCTGGGCCGCGAGCGTCCCGTACTCGCCGGGCTGCAGCTCTTCGCTGCTCTGCGCCGTACCGGGGCTGTCTATATCGTAGGAGAAGAACTCTATCGTGGGGTACTCGCCCCGGAGCCGCTCCATCGAGGTCCGCACCATCTCGTCCACCTCCAGACCCTGCGGGTAGAAGGGGTCCTCTCCGATCTTGTAGAACTGCACCGCGATGCGAGCCTGGCGCCGGTAGGCCGCCTGGAAATCAGGCGGCACCGGCTGTTCGGTGTTGAGCGTGAAGGGTATGTCCTCCAGCGTCTCCGCCTGCCCGGCACCGGTCGTGGTCGCCCCGCCCGCGACCACGGGCTCCTCCTGCGGGGCCGTAGCCTCGGGGACCGGCGGTGGCGGGGCCGCCTCCTCGTCCTCTCCGCCGCATCCGGCGAAGACCACCGCGCACAGGAGGATCGCAAGCAACAGACGCCCTCCGGGCGCGCCCTCAACGGCGTTCTTCAGGATAGAGCTCCCCCCGCATCTCTCTGGAGCATCCGGTCCCCGCAGTGATCGGGTGCTAACTTAGCACGAGCGCAAAACGCGCGCAAACGACGGGCCAAGAGGAAAAGTCTGTTCTAACATGTGAGGGTTTCGAGAGGCTACCGAGAGGAACCGGGATCACATTGCATCGAATCGACGGAGCGAAGAACCCGTACAGGACCCACACCGCGGGCGAGCTACGCAAGAAGGACGTCGGCCAGACGGTCAGGCTCGCGGGCTGGGTGCACAGGCGCCGCGATCACGGCGGGCTCATCTTCATAGACCTGCGCGACCGCTGGGGCATCACCCAGATCACCTTCGACCCCGAACGCACGGACGTCTTTGCCGAAGCCGAGCGCCTTCGACCCGAGTGGTCCGTCTCCGTCGAGGGTGAGGTGGTCCCGCGCCCGGAGGGCAACGAGAACCCGGAGCTGCCGACCGGCGAGATCGAGATTGAAGCCACGCGCCTGGAGGTGCTCAACACCTCCGAGACCCCGCCGTTCGAGATAGACCGCGAGCGTCCGGTGGAAGAGCTGCTGCGCCTGAGGTACCGCTACCTGGATCTCAGGCGAGAGAGAATGAAGGAGAACATCCTCTTCCGCCACCGGGTCGTAAAGCACATGCGCGACTACCTCTCCGCCCGCGGCTTCGTGGAGATAGAGACGCCCCTCCTGACCGCCTCGACACCGGAGGGCGCTCGCGACTTCCTGGTCCCGAGCCGCCTCTACCCGGGACAGTTCTACGCGCTTCCGCAATCGCCGCAGCAGTTCAAGCAGCTCCTGATGGTCGCCGGCTTCGAGCGGTACTTCCAGATCGCGCGGGCCCTGCGCGACGAGGACCAGCGCGGCGACCGCCAGCCCGAACACACTCAGCTCGATATCGAGATGAGCTACACGACGCAAGATGAGGTTCTCTCGCTCGTCGAGGGGCTCTACACCGGTATCGTGGAGCAGCTCACCGGAAAGAGCCTTCTCTCCAAACCCTTCCCGCGCCTCACGTACGCCGAGGCGATGAGCCGCTTCGGCACCGACAAGCCCGACATCCGCTTCGGTCTGGAGCTAAAGGACGTCTCCGAGATAGCGCGCTCCTCCGAGTTCAAGGTCTTCCGCAACGCCGTCGGAGCGGGCGGATCCGTTCGCGGCATCGCCGTCAGCGGCCTCGGCGATCTCTCTCGCCGGGAAGTGGAGGAGCTCACCTCCGTGGCGGCTCTGGGAGGCGCGAGGGGCCTCGCCCACTTCCGCGTCGAGGAGAGCGGCCTCAAAAGCCCGATCGCCAAGTTCTTCACCGGCGAGCAGCAGGAGGCCTTGCGAAAGTCGCTCGGAGCGCGGCCCGGCGACTGGATGTTCTTCGTCGCCGACAACGACCCGGTCGTCTTCGAGAGCCTGAACCGTCTGCGGCTGCACCTGCGGGAGCGGCTCGGGCTGGCAGACTCGAACGTTCTCGCGTTCTGCTGGGTCACGGATTTCCCCCTCTTTGAGTGGAACGAGGAGGAAGAGCGCATAGAGCCGATGCACCACATGTTCACGATGCCGCGCGAGGAGGACCTTCCGCTGCTCGAGAGCGACCCCCTGAAGGTCCACGGTCAGCTATATGATCTGGTGGCGAACGGCGTGGAGCTAGCCTCGGGGAGCATCAGGATTCACCGTCCGGAGCTGCAGCAGAAGGTCTTCTCCATCATCGGGATAGGCGAGGAGGAGGCGCGAAGGCGCTTTGGGGCAATACTTACGGCCTTCCGCTACGGGGCACCGCCACACGGCGGCATCGCGCCGGGCGTTGACCGCCTGATCATGGTCCTGCGCGACCAGCCGAACATCCGGGAGGTGATGGCCTTCCCGAAGACGCAAGCCGCGCGCGACGAGATGATGGACGCCCCAGGCCCCGTGACCGAGGAGCAGCTGAGGGAACTGCACATCGCTCTGCGTCGCCCGCCGGAGGGAAAGACCGGCGAGAACCCGGCTTCCCGCCCGGGAGAGGCCAGCCGCTAGGCGCTCACCAGCTCGTTGAGGGCCACCTCATAGCGCTCGGTGCTGGCGACGGAGGCGCCCGCGACCTGGACGCTCTCGGCCTTGGCGCGCACGACGGCCTCCTCGCTCGCGCGCAGATCCTCCTCCGTCTCCCAGAGTGTCACGCAGAGCGAGCGCCCGCTCTCCCGGTCCACGAGGATGTAGATGCCGCAGAACCCATCCTGCAGCCGGGCCGCCGGCACGATGACCTCCCGCGCCAGACGCACCCCGTCCTCCACCCACTCCGGCGGCCCCTCAAACGTACTCACCCGCGCGTACATCCGGCACTCCCTCGCTGCTCCGCTTCCTTTCCCACAAAGGGAATATATGCTGCCCGCAAGGAGGGCGCAACGCGCCGCATCTCTCAGGCAGAGAGATGCGTGCAGGTGCTAAAGTAGGCTGCGTGGAACGCAGGTTCGGAGAGTCGAGAGCCTTCACCGTCGGCGTCGAGGAGGAGTTTCAGCTCACAGACCCCTCCTCATGCGGGCTCATCCCGGCCATAGACGCGGTCCTCGCCGCCCGCGACGCCGCAGGTCTCGGGCAGACCATAGACTCGGAGCTCTCCGCCTCATGCCTGGAATCGCGCTCGCCGGTCTACGAGTCGGTGGCGGAGCTGGCCGAAAAGTTGCCCGCCCTGCGCCGTCGGGTCCGAGAGGTCGTGGAGGGCTGCGGGGCGCGGCTCGTCTCGGCGGGGAGTCACCCCTTCTCGAAGGCGACGAAGCAGAAGATCACGGCGCGCGAGCGCTACCACAAGGTCGAGGAGGAGATGGGCTGGACGGCCCGGATGCAGGCGATCTACGGCCTCCACGTCCACGTCGCCGTCCCGGACGAAGAGTACGCCATCCGCGCCGTGAACGCCCTCTCACGCCACGTCCCGCTCTTTCTCGCCCTCTCGGCCAACTCTCCCTTCTGGGAAGGCCGGGATACCCGGCTCGCCTCGGTGCGGGTGAAGGTCTTCGACCTCGTCCCCCGCTCGGGGCTGCCGCCGCACTTTGCTACCTGGGAGTCCTTCGAGCGCTACGTGGAGACCCTGGTCTCCTCCGGTAGCATCCCCGACTACTCCTGGTGCTGGTGGTACGTCCGTCCCCACCCGAAGTTCGGCACCGTCGAGCTTCGCGCCCCCGACGCCCAAACCGAGCCGGAACGCGTCGTCTCTCTAGCCGCCCTCGCCCAGTGCATCGTAGCCGCCGCCGATGGCTTCCCCCCGGAAGACCCGCTCCTGACCGCCGAGAACAAGTGGCGCGCCACCCGCCACGGCATCGACGCCCGCCTGCACGACTTCGGCACCGGCGAGAGCACCACCGTAAGGGAGACGGCGACGCGCCTCGTGAACGAGCTGCTGCCCGTCTCCCGGGATCTAGGATGCGAGGCGGAGCTGGAGGGCGTGCTCGATATTCTGTCGATGGGCACAGGCGCAGAGCGACAACGCGCCGTCTTCGCCAAGCACGGCTCTCTGGAGGCCGTCGTCGGCGACCTCGCAGCGCGAACCGCCTGAGTCAGCCGGTGTCCCCCAAAGCACTCTCGGCGGCCACCATCCCGAGGACGAGCGCCGAGGCGAGGCCGCTCGTATACCCGCCCGCCGAAACCCCGCCGACCTCGACCCCTGCGGCGTAGAGGCCGGAGATGGTCCCGCCCGTCCGGCGCAGCACCCGGCAACCCTCATCCACCGCGAGACCGCCGATGGTGTGCGTGATCGCCGGGGCGACCTCCACCGCGACGAACGGCGGCGCCTGCAGCGGTACCGCAGGGTCGCTCCGCGGCGGCGAGAGGCGGCCCGACCTTCCGGCTTCGACGGCGGAGTTGTACTCCGCCAAGGTCGCCAGGGCCACCCCCGCGTCTACGCCGCGCCTTCGCAGAAGCCCGGCCAGATCCTCCAGGCTCCCGGCCCGCAGCACCGGCCCCCCGACGCGTCCGGCCGTCTCGACCATCTGTTCCACGGAACGTTCCCGGACGCGGCGACGAAGCCCTCCGGCATCCAGGATGTACCAGGCGCGCAGGTTCGGCTGGCGGGCGGTGGCCTGCGCCAGCGCCGTCTCAGACCAGTCGGCGGCCTCGTCGGCGAAGCGCTCGCCGCGCGCGTTGAGCGCCACGGCGTATCGCCCGTAGAGCTGCGAGACCTCGACAAACCGCTGCGGCGAGAACTCTGCGGGTGGAGCGGGGAGGTTTCGCCCGTAGAACTCGTCCATCCCTACGCTCGTCGCAGCGCCCGCATCGAGCGCCGCGAGCAGGCCGTCGCCCGTACTCCAGGGATGCGCACGCACCCGCATCCGTGCCGGTCCGCGGACAATGTAGCGCCCGACCAGATCCCGGCTCGCCGCGAAGCCGCCGGAGGCCAGGATCACGGCGTCAGCCCGCAGTCTCCGCCGCTCTCCGCCCGAGACCGCGACTACCCCGACGACCCGTCCGGATCCGTCCACCTCTAGCCGCTCCATCGCCGTCCCAACGACTATCCGCCCGCCGGAGGCGGCGACATGCTCCGAGAGCGCCCTCACGGCAGACTCGGGATCGAGGCGGGCGCCGAAGGTGAGCGGGTTGCCCGTCTCGCGGGAGAGCACTCTGGCACCGCGATGCTCCAGCCAGTCCAGGGCGGGGAGCAGACGTTCCAGGATAAGGACCTGAAGCACATCGTCGCCGCGGGGAGCCTCGCGCCGGTAGGTAGCCATATCCCTGTACGACCAGACGAAGCCGCTCGAGAGAACGAACGAACCCCCTACCCGCTCACCCTTCTCCAGAAGGGTCACGCGAGCACCGAACTCCGCCGCGCGCGCAGCCGCGACTAGCCCGGCGAGACCGCCGCCGACGACGATAGTGTGCACGCGCCCGATCTAGGTCAGCGAGAAGGTAGGCTTGTGCTCGACGTACTCGACGCTCACATCCTCTGGGCCGCGCACAAAGACCGCAAGGGTGTTCGGCCCCTCGACGAAGTCCTGTATCTCGTAGCCCCGCTCCTCAGCCTCCCGGCGGTGCTCCTCGGCGGAGTCCACGAGACACCCCAGGTGATATAGCATCTCCCGCTCCACGTCCTCCGGCTCCTCGTGCGCCAGGCTCAGCCGGTACTCGCCAGCCCGTACCGTGGCGGCACCGTCCGCAGGCTCAAAGCCCATGCGCGCGAACGCGCGGGCGGCTCCCTCCGGGTCGCGGGAGCGCAGCACGATGCCCTCCAGGTCGTAGTCGGTGAACTCCCCCTCGCCCTGCACGAAGGCGAGCGGCAACCCCTCGGGCCCCGTAAAGAGGATGGCGCCATCCCGCCGCTCGACGGAGGCGCTCTCCGGGAGGCGGCTTGCAGCCGCCTCCGGGTCGCGGACCCGGATGTTGATGCGCTCGATCACGCCGGGAGACGTCCTCGCGCCGTCCGGGGCGTCAAAGAGGGTCAGCTTGCCGATCCTGCCCCCCGCCCCGACGAGGGTGTAACGGTCCGTGTGGTCCACGACGTGGAACCCCAGCCCGGAGGTCAAAAAGTCGGCTGCGGAGTCCCTGTCGCTCATATACAGCGCCACATGGTCCAGCTTCTTGACCTTCACGTATGCCTCCTCTAAATCTCTGATGCCCGCGTGAAGATACCACGCAGACCGGCCGCCTACCGCCGGTCCGGCGAGCCCCCTGTGGGCTCTGCTACATAGGGCTCACGCACGCGCTCCCAGGATATATAGTAAACATGTAGAGATGGAAAGAGATGGACAGCCGGGGTCGCGCCCGCCGGGCGTGGCCTCACTCTTGCGATAAGAGGACACCTGCATGGAACCCGGCGATGACACGGCGGACACCAGAGGCGACAGAGCCGTATTCCTGACCTTCGACGACGGTCCGGACCCGGTCTGGACACCGCGGGTGATAGCCGCGCTGGCCGCCGCCTGCGCCCGGGCCACCTTCCATGAGAAGGCCGTCTTTGTCAAGCCGACGTGGCGGCTCTGATCTCCCTCAAAGAACCACGACACAATGGCCTTGCGCCCCTACGCTTCCTTCCATTCGCACTCTCCTTGGGTCGACTACCACTGTACAACCCGGTGCATGATGAGCTCCGTCCCGGACGCCATGGGCGCTGCAATCTTTTTGCCGATCTCCACCAAAGGAGGGACCACTGGGGCTCGCGCAGTCGCCTACAAGCCGGGCGTTTTGGGGCTTTGTCCATCGGTGCGCTCTGTTCTCGTCGGTCGGTTCCACTACTCTATCGTGTCGGCCTCATCATCTGCGCAACACCAGAGGGCTTTGCCATTCTTCTCAGAGTCGTTCGCTTTGCATCTTTCAGGCGACTTCCTCCTTGCCTTGAGTTGGGCTGCGCTCCGGCTGCCGCTCCTCTTCTGAGTTGCGCAATGGTTCGTACGCTTCACCCGTGACCCACAGGCGGTGCAAGAGGACCGCCAGCTTCCTGGCCACCGCCACAACCGCCCGCTTTTTGGCTCTCTTTCCTCCATAAGAGGCTATCTTCTCGCCGTGACGTCGTAGGTCAGAGTCCGTGCCAAATGGTCCCAGGATGTGCTGAGCACTGCCCACCAGAAGCCGCCTTAGCATCTGGTCGCCTTCTGCGGAGATGCGCTGGCCGGGGTCTTGCTCTCCGGACTGATCTTTGCCCGGCACCAGTCCCAGGTAGGCTCCCACGCTGCGGCTGCTCTCAAAGCGCTGTGGGTCCTCCAACGTTAACACGAAGCTCAGAGCTGTCAGCGCTCCTACCCCTCGCACCTGCCTCAAAAGCTCGGTCTCAGGGTAGTGTTCTGCTGCCAACTGCTCGATTCGCCGGTCGTAGTCTTCGATGCGCTCTGTGAGCGA
>JBFLXF010000075.1:0-7704 GCA_040757515.1 Actinomycetota bacterium | reverse complement strand
TGTAGCCGCCTCCCTTTCTCCGTTGCTTTACGCTAGAAGAATACGATCTAAAACATAGACATACAATAGTTAAAACGGTGTAGACGGAAGCACGGGCGGTGCCACTTGGAGTCGTAGACGGTCGTGTTTGGTTCTATCGTTCGGCCGGAGGGTCGCGGTGCTCTGGTGGCAAGAAGCGGTCTACCTCTCCTTTGGAGAAGGTCATTTCTTCCTCGATTCCCAAAGCCTTCTGCGCTCTCTTATAAGCTTTCGATGTTGTGTCCGGGGCGTCCGCGTAGACCTGATCCACCCGATCCCTCAACCCATCTCTCTGCTGGCGGATTTGCTCGTCGGAAAGCGCTCCGTCCTTGATGTCTCCGATAAGGTCGGCATACTGGTCGCGGATATGTCGGAGCTTGTTGGCCGTCTTGCGGTGTTCGAGGATCTCTTTCTCAGGGTTGAAACTCATCCGATAGATAGCCAGGGCCAGGGCCAAAGCGGACACCAGGACCGTGAGCAAGTTCGGTACCGCTCCCCCAGCAAACACTGCGTTAAGCACGCCCCCAAAGGTCAGGACCATTAGCACCAAGTTGGCCCACTTGAGCCGGGTGATCCGACCGTTTAGTAATTCCACGGTTTTCTCGTGGGTCTTGTGCGAGTAGACGACCCTGCCATAGCTCTCCTTTATGGATGCCAAGGCCGACTCGTGGCCCACGCCTAACTTCCCCCAATCGGGTTTGCCAAACCCGCCCTAGCCGGTGAAGTAGGAGCCATAAATCTTCTTCCATTGCTCGTTGGCGCTGTAGGGCATGTCCCGTTCCTCGTACTCGATGGCCTCAAGGGCCGCCTTGTGGGCCTGTCCGGCCTTGTACTCGAAGGCTCCCGACCTGTACACACGCTGGTCGCTGCCGGGGGCGTACCAGTAGCTCTGGTCCGGGTTCTGGTCGTGCAGGTACTTGAAGAAGTCGCGCGTCATCCAATCGTAGTACAAAAAGGAAGTGTTGTTCCTGTACTCCCAGCCTGCCATGAAGCTGTAGACGAGCGTGTCTATCAGGAGGCCGCCCATCGGGACGCTGTTCTTAGCCTTCCAGGCCCTTGCCATCCGGGCCAGGTGCTTGACCTTCTTGTTGTAGAGAGCATTGGCCGAGTTGATCGCGTCTATCTCCGAGACCGGGTCAGTCCTCTTCCATGAACCGCCGTTGTTAGAATCCGGGTGCGTGTAGCTACCGTCGTCGTTGCGGAAGGCGGGCAGTACCTCGAACTTAATCCCGTCGGAGAACTTGACGACCACCACCTGCCCATCGCCACCCACGTCCGTTGCGGAGTACGTCTTCCTTATTGAGTCCCTCACCGCCTGGAGCATGGCGGACTGACCATTATAGAGGTGGGCGTTGTACTGGTCGTAAACCGACCAAGGCAACCTAACCAGTAAGTCCACGTCGCTTGCCCCTCGAATCTCGGTGCCTCGCCCGTAGGAACCTACATGCCGGCTATGTTCCGTCTCCGAATCGCTACCCCAGAAGTCTTGGTTGATGCGCTTGGTGATGGCCTTGCGCCTTGACCTCAGCTTATCGTCGTTCTGGGTCCGCAGGTTCTGGATCAGGGCCTCAAACTTGTCGGCAATGGAGCGTTTGGTCAGCATGATTTTCCTTGTGTCTTTCTTTTACATCAGGCGATGTAACCACGCTAGCATGGACCTTCCAGAAAGTCAATATCAAAAACCATACGTCACTCCTAGAAAAGGTTAGCGTTATTGACCTAATGTCCCTTATAATCTAGGTATGGATGTCGACGAGAGGCTGCTGTACGGCATAGTTGGCGAGCGCCTGAAGCAGCGGCGCGCGGAGGCGAACGTGACTCAGGCGCAGCTTGCGGAGGCGGTGGGCGTGCTTCGTACCTCGGTGACTAACATCGAGGCGGGCCGCCAGAAGCCACCGCTCCACCTGTTGTACAGGATGTGCGTCGCGCTCGACGTGGAGGTCTCTTCCGTCGTGCCCTCTAACGAGGAGGTCGTGGGGCAGGTCGCGTCGCCGTCCGGCATCTATGGGAACGAAGATGAGCTGCCGCCAGGTTTGGCTGAGATCCTCAAGGGCGTGGGTGAGTAGCGTGCCGCGGGGAGAGGCGGTTGGCAAGGCTCGACAGATCCTCAAGGAAACCGGGTCCCAGATCCCGGTGGACGTCGAGGCTATCGCGAAGACACGCGGCCTGAACGTCGTCAGGCAGGAGCTGGAGGACTCCGTTTCGGGCATCCTGATGATCCGGGACGAGCGCGGGATCATACTGGTCAACGGCGCGCACCACCCTAATCGGCAGAGGTTCTCCATCGCCCACGAGCTCGGGCACTACCTGTTGCACCCCGACGACGGCTCCATCTTCGTCGACCGCTCGCCGGTGTTCTTTAGGAACAGGGCCTCCTCTAGCGGCATAAGGTGGCAGGAGATAGAGGCCAATGCCTTCGCGGCGGAACTCTTGATGCCGGAGGAGGAACTCGATGCCCAGCTCAACGGCCGACCTATAGATGCCTTTGACGAGGTATCGGTGCGTCGGCTGGCGGCACGTTTCGGCGTGAGCGCGCAGGCTCTGACGATTCGACTGACGAGGCTGGACCTGGTGACGATGGGCTCCGGGGATGGCTGGGACAAGCTCCCGGACATCTGATCTACGGCGGCGAAGTTCTTCGCGCGGAGGTGAGCAGTGGCGAAGAAGATAGCCGAAGATGGAGATTCCCGCACAGTGAAAACACCCTAGCGACCGCAACAAGGACGGCTCCTGGCGCAAGAAGCGCGGCGACGCCGGTACCCGGGCGCGCGAGATCCGGGCGCGCTTCAGGGGCCAGGGCCGCCGCTTCTCGGACTTCGCCGAACTGGTCCGGGAAGACCGGGACGCTGGCTGAGACGTCCGAGGAGACCTGGAGAAAGACCTCTCCGAAAAGGCCCAAGCCGTCCTCGACGCCGGTCTCTCGGGAGGGGCGAAACTCGTCCCCAGCCTCATCCTGCCCGAGTTCCGCCATGCCCTCGACAAGCGGCACCGACGCGGCAAGCTCTCGACCGGCGAAGCCGAAGAGATCTGGGAAGAGTTCGGTGGTTACCCCGTCGCCCTCGCCAAGTCTGGCGGGGAAGAGGATGGTAGGTTAGTTGCCGCCGACGACCGGCTGATGAGGGCCATAGAAGGCGGCCCCTACGCCGACTTGCTGCTCACCCTCGGCGGGGTGGGCGAGCTCCTGTAGCGTCCCTCACCAAGAGGGCCGTCTTCTCAGCAGACGCCTTGTGCTTTGCTTCACCGGCGTTCCTTATTGCTACAAGAGTAGCGCCGAGTCTGGGACGTGGTTAGAATACACGCCCGCCATTTTCGGGGAGGTGGCTATCGAGGAGGAGACGAGTCTATGGACCGGGCAGGCGATCTCAAGACAGGTGTCTTGTATTGTGAGGACAACGTCGAACGCCTGGCCCGGCTACCGTCGGAGTCTGTGGACCTGATCTACCTCGACCCGCCGTTCTTCTCTAACAGAAACTACGAGGTCATTTGGGGCGACGAGGCCGAGGTGCGCTCGTTCGAGGACCGGTGGGCAGGGGGCATTAACCACTACGCCCGCTGGATGCGCGACCGCGCCATAGAGATGCACCGCGTACTCAAGCCGACGGGCTCCATCTACCTGCACTGCGACCCGAAGGCCAGCCACTACCTGAAGGTCATGATGGACGGCATCTTCGGCTTCAACAACTTTAAGACGGAGATCGTGTGGAAGCGTAGCAGCGCCCACAGCGACACCAAGCAGGGCCGTCGCCAGCACGGCCGCATCCACGACAACATCCTCTTCTACACCAAGGGCGACGACTGGACCTGGAACCCGGTCTACACGCCCTACGACGAGGAGTACATAAGACAATTCTACAAACACGTGGAGCCCGAGACAGGACGACGGTACAGGCTCGGCGACCTGACGGGCCCGGGCGGGGCGTCCAAAGGCAATCCCCTTTACGAAGTTATGGGCGTGACCCGCTTCTGGCGCTACACCAGGGAGAAGATGCAGGATCTGATCCGGCAAGGCCGGGTGGTGCAGACGAAGCCCGGAGGGGTTCCGGCCTACAAACGCTACCTGGACGAGATGCCCGGCGTCTCCCTGCAAGACTTGTGGACCGACGTGAAGCCCATAGGCGCACGAGCCGCCGAGCGACTGGGCTACCCGACGCAGAAACCCGAGGCGCTCCTGAAACGCATCCTGGAGTCAAGTAGCAACCCAGGCGACGTTGTGCTTGACCCATTCTGCGGCTGCGGGACCACGCTCGCCGTCGCCCAACTCCTGCGCCGCAGGTGGGTGGGAATCGACATAAGCATCACGGCCGTGGAGATCATGCGCGCCCGCTTGGCACGGCTGGGCGTTAGCGACATACCGGCCTTTGGCATACCGAAGAGCGAGAACGAGCTGCGAGATCTGAAGCCGTTCGAGTTCCAGAATTGGGTGATAAGGAGCGTGAACGGTACCCACTCGCCGAGGAAGACCGGCGACATGGGCATAGACGGCTTCTCTTTTCTGGAGCATTTGCCCATCCAGATCAAACGCTCCGACCGCATCGGGCGCAACGTCGTGGACAACTTCGAGACGGCGGTGGAGCGCTACGGTGCCCACAAGGGCTACATCGTGGCCTTTAGCTTCACGAAGGGTGCCCATGAGGAGGCCGCCCGCGTGAAGGCCGCCAAGGGGCTCGAGATCGAGTTGGTCACGGTAACGGACCTTCTCCTAGGGACATCGGAGCTCGTCGCGCCGGTGCTGAACCGCAGGGTCCTGGAGATGCCGCTACCGAAGGCCAGACCCAAAGAATCCTTGCCGTCTCCCGAGGATTTGATCAGAAGCGACAAGGAGGCCGGCACAGCAGCTTAACGGGATCGAAGGCAGGGATGAGCTACCGGTTTTCGTCTCGTTCCTCGGCTTCGAGACCGAGCACCGCCCTTCGCAGCTCGGGCGAGATCCTCATGTCGGCCTCTTCAAGCAGCTCCAGGTCCTGTTCGATACCGCGCGAGGCGAGACTGAGGCGGTGCAGCCTGAGCAGGACGCCCAGGGTGCCCGTAATCTCCAACCCCGCCCGACGCGCGCGCAGGCGCGCCTTCCGGTCGTCGAGCACAACCGGGCAAGAGAGCTCCAGCCCGAGCGCGATGACCTCCGTCTCGCCCCTGCCTACCGCGGGCGGCTCCCGCCTCACCCGGCGCACGCTCTGCGCGCCAGGGGTGCGGTGCTCCACCCACTCCAGTGAGATCACCCCGCTGCCGGGCGAGCCCGGACGGGCGGACAGCTCCTCCGAGACGGCCTCCGGCAGCACGACCCGGTAGATCCTCCGAAGGAGCGGGACGTAGCCGAGCAGGTCGAGGAAGACGAGCGGGCTCGTGTCGAAGACGGCCGGCTCTTCAGAGGGTTCGCGCCGCTCCAAGGATGCGCCCGGCCCTTACGGCTTTCGCGCGTGGCGGAGCTCTTCGGCCAGGTCCTCCTCGGAGAGGTCCGGGTAGTAGAAGCCATGGGAAGTGTACCAGCGGATCGCGGCCAGACGGTCGAGCCCGAGGATCTCCCCCGCGCGGGCCACCGACATCCTGTCCTCGGAGACTAGGAACAGCAGTATAGCCTCCAGCGCCTCGCGCTCCGGCTCCGGTCCCAAAGCCTCGACGACCTCCGCGGGCAACTCCAGGTTCACGTTCATGCCTCTAGTATAGTCGCCCGGTCCCCTTCGGGTCTTCAGCGTGGCCTATCCCAAACAAAAGTTTGACATAAGGGGGCGTGATCCGGTATCGTGTCCCCCAGGGCGTCTCATGGGGGTAAGAACCATGCGAGAGGACTGGCGGAAGAGGATGGAGATGCTGCGCTACCTGGCCCGCAGGGCGGCCAGGGACGAGGGGCCGCCGAGCGTGCGCGAGGTGGGGGAGGCCGCGGGCTTGCGGAGCTCGCAGACTGCCCACTATCACCTCAAGAAGCTGGAGGAGGCCGGCTACGTCGAGCGGGACGGCAGGAAGGCTCGCGGCATCAGGCTCACCGAGAGGGGCTGGGAGGCCGCCGGGCACGCGCCCCTCCTGGGCCGGGTCGCCGCCGGCCCCGGCATCGAGGCCATCGCCGACGCGGGCGGCCCCTCTTTGGCGGCCGACATCCTCGTCTCCCCCTCTGGCAGGCGGCGCTACACCGTCGTGGCGACCGGAGACTCGATGACCGGGGCGAGGATCGAGGAGGGCGACACGCTCCTCGTGGAGGAGAACGAGGACCCGCCGGACGGGACGGTCGTGCTGGCCCTGCTCCACGGCGAGAAGGTCACTGTGAAGCGCCTCTACCGAGACGGAAATAGGGTGAGGCTGAGGTGGCAGAACGGCGAGCCGCGCGAGGAGATCCTCCCGGCCGAGGAGATCCGCATCCAGGGCGAGGTGATCATGGTCCTCCATCCGCCCGGTAGAGGTTAGCCACGAAGTGACAACCCGTAGGGAGGACCGGAGAGGAGGGGCGGCGCGGACCCCGAGGGCGGCCCGCGCCCGAGAGACCGATGAGGGGAGCATCAGACGTGCGACGCAGGAGGTTGATGGAAGAACTGAAGGAGCTGTTCGGACCCGCGTTCGGGCCGGCGCTGGAGGCGCACGGCCGCTCGTTCGCCGAGCGCCTGCGCGAGGATGAGGGCTTCGTTGCCGAAGCCTGCGAGCTCTTCGAGGAGGGCGAGAGGCGTGGCGAGTTCCCCGTCCTCTCCGAGCTCCTGGCCGGCGCCTCACCGGAAGAGCGCGAGGAGTTCTTCCGGTCCGGCTGGGTGCGCGAGGTCCTGCCGACACGCAGACCCGTGGCGAGGGAGCCGTGGGACCACGCGCCCTGGTACGGCAACGTCGAAGCGTACCGGGAGGACCTGTACGCGGGGATGGCTTTGGGCCACCCGGACCTCCGCGCCTTCGCCCAGGAGTGGCTCGACGAGCTGGCGAGGGTGGGCTACTACGGCATGGAGGAGGCCCTGGGGTTGCTCCTCAAGCAGCAGGCCGACGACCTCTCGGCGATGCCGGGCCCGCTGCCGGTTTACGGCGAGGCCTTCCCGGTGCGCTTTGAAGACACCGAGCAGACCGTCTGGATCCGTCTCGACGGCCCCCGCTCCACCGAGCGAGGCTACCGAGAGATCGTCGTCTCCGACGAGCCCCTGAGGACGGACACCGCCATCCTCGCCGCCCTCACCTCCCTCGAAGGCCGCCGCCTCGACGTCGGCCGGTTGCGCGAGAGGCTCCCCGAGCTGATGCCCTTCCCCGGCGAATCGTTCTTCGACCGCTGGAAGGCGGCCCTGGGCGAGGGGCGCGAGCAGATCCTCCGGGATCTCCGCCACCACCGCGCCCTCGACTACGTGCTCGCCCTGCTGCGCTACCACCGCCCCGGCTTCGACGACCTGCCCGTGGAGGAGAGAGCCGGCCTCGTCGCCGACGCCTGCGCCCACGTCAACGGGTTCCTGGAGACCCTGCGAAAGCTCGCCACCTTCCTGGAGCACGGCCGGCCCGGCCGGCGGGGGCCGACCGCCACCAGGGTGACGGCCCGCGACGTGACGGCCGCCGTCCTCAAGGACGTGGACGGCCTCACCTACAGAGAGATAGGCGACAAGTTCGGCTTGCTCTTGCCCGTGGACTTCGGCCACAAGGGCGACCACGCCACCGTCCGTAAGATGGTGATTCGGGGCAGGAAGGTACTGGAGCAGGCTCTGGGCGCAGAGGGGTGGCGGGCGCACGCCGAGGCGA
>JBFLXF010000074.1:0-7719 GCA_040757515.1 Actinomycetota bacterium | reverse complement strand
GGCGGGGGCGACGCGGGGGGGGGGCCCCGCGTCTCCGTCCTCAGCCTCGCAGGCTCCTCGGGTATAGAGAGCGTCTTTTGGGCGTCGGCCAATCAGTACCTCACCGCGTCGTGCTCCGCCGGGGCGCGGTCCGTCCCGGCGTAGTTCTCCAGGTGCTCTTCAAAATCTATAAAGAGCGGAGCATCCGGATCGAACGCCCGCTTCAGGCTCTTGAAGGCAACCCGCTTGTCCAAGGCGTCAAGCTTATCCAACGCCTGCGGCTTGTCAAGAGGACGCAGTTCCAAACTGTTACGAACTCGATCAAAAGCCGCCAACCCCTCCTCGGTGCGGATGAGGACGCTGGAGTATCCGTCGGCGCTGCCTACGCTCCCGACGCTTATGTCTGCGGCGTGGCCCATGAAATCGGCGCACTCGTCGCAGCCTTTTAGGGCGGCGCCGTGGAAGTCCCGGATCGGCTCCTCGAAGATCGTCCCTCCTTCGAGGTCCTGCACGATCATCTTCCCCCGGATGATGTCCACCCGCCCTACCCGCGCGAGGTCCACGCCCCGCTTGTCCCGGATCTCCTCGAGCATCAGCTTCTCGTAGTTGAAGCTCTTCGTGCACAGCAGCGCGATAGTGAGTGTTATGGCGTCGACGCGCGAGGAGCCCCAGGTCCACGGGCGCGCCTGCATGGCCTTTATCCCCTCGATCTCGCAGGGGGTCCCCACGACGGCTATGCGCGGGTTGGGCGGCAGCTCGTAGCCCCCGAAGTCCACATGACCGAGGGCGAGCGTCTGGTTGTAGAAGCTCCCGGCGCACTCGCGCACCTCCTCGGGCGTGCGGGCCAAAAACGCCTCCCCCTTCCAGAGTTCCGTCTCGCTCTCGCGGGCGACCAGCGCGCCGTCTATCTCCCCCGCCTCGAGCAGCGCGATCAGCAGCGCGCTCACGAAGCCGCCGTCCTGCACGCCGTCTATGCGCTCCCTCACCCGCGCGGTGTAGGACTCGTGGACACGACCGATCCCCCCGATGGAGCCGCGATCTCCGTTGCCCGTGATCTTTATGAGACCGTTGGCGGAACCGTTGCTTCCGTGCTCCTCCTCGTGGCCGAGCTTCCAGGTGGCCTCGTGCCTGAGGCCCCCGCGCGGGCAGAAGTCCCAGCACAGCGAGCAGCCGGTGCACATCTTGACGAGCTTCGGCAGGTCGTCGTCGCCGATGCCGATGGAGTCGGTCGGGCAGGCGGCGACGCAGACGCCACACTGCACGCAGCGATCGGCGTCTATGACCGCCTTCTCCAGGTCCCAGAACCAGACCTTACCGGGGGCCTCCTCGATGTCGTTCATCAGCTCCCGGATGTCGAAGCCGGCCAAGCTACTTCCTCCCCAAAGCGACGAGGGCGCGACCGCGAAGGATGTCTCTTAGCTCCGCATTCCGCTTACGGCGCGTCCACTCGTGAAAGCGCTCGCCCTCACGCCGCTCCTCCTTGAAGCGCTCGAAGACTCGCACCAGTGCGTCCGGCACCTCGTCGGCAGGACGGGCTCCCTCGACCCAGTCTATAAAGGCAGCGTCGAGACCCAGTGAACCGCCGAGCCCGATGTCCACGCCCTCGACTATGCCGTTCCCGGTCTTCGCCGTCTCGCCGCGGAAGCCTATGTCCCCGATCTGGGGCTGCGCGCAGGAAGCCGAGCAGCCGGAGAAGTGCATCCGCACCGCCTCCTGGCCGACGTCACCGACCCGCCGGTCCATCTCGCGCGCCCACTCGACGGCCCGCATCTTGGTCTCCACTATGGCGAAGCGGCAGAACTCGTTGCCGGTGCAGGCAACGACGCCGCGCTCGAAAGCGCCAGGCTCCGGCGAGTATAGCTCCAGCAGAGGCTCGGAGAGCAGGTCATCGAGCCTCTCCTCGCGCACGCCGGTTATGACGAGGTTCTGGTCCGTCGCCAGGCGCACCTCTCCTCCGTACTCTCCGGCGAGGCGTCCAGCCTCCTCGAACTGCTCCCCGCTCATGCGGCCTACCGGCACGTTGAGTCCGACGTAGTAGAGGCCCTCCTCCTTCTGCGCGTGGACGCCGACGTGGTCGCCACGGTAGCGTTTCGTCAGATCCTCTCCGGCGGGCCGGAGCGGGATGTTGGCCCGCTTCTCCAGCTCCTCACGGAAGCCCTCGGGGCCGAGCTCCTGCACCAGGTAGCGCAGGCGGTTCGTCCAGCGGTTCTCGCGGTTGCCGAGCTCGCCGTAGACCTGCGCGATGGCGCGCGTAATCTCAACGGCTTCTTCCGGCAAGACGAAGACGTCTATGTCGGAAGCCATACGCGGGCCGTCCGAGAGACCACCCCCGACGCGCACGTTGAAGCCCAAAGTCCCGTCTTCGAGACGGGCGGGAAGCATGCCGATGTCGTTGATCTCGGCCTGCGCGCAGTCTTCGAGGCAGCCGGTGACGCTCATCTTGAACTTGCGCGGCAGGTTGGCGTACTCGCGGTTGCCGGTGAAGAAGGCGCTGATCGCCCGGGCCACAGGATAGGCGTCTATGACCTCGTCGTGGCCGAGGCCGCTGACCGGGCAGCAGAGCACGTTGCGGGCCGAGTCGCCGCACGCCTGCACCGTCGTCATACCGACCTCTTCGAGACGGCGCCAGATCTCGGGGACGTCGCGCATGTGGATCCAGTGCATCTGGATGTCCTGGCGGGTGGTGATGTCCAGGAAGTTGTTGCCGAAGTGCGGGTTCGGCTCAGGCCCGCGCGCGAAGTCCTGAGCTATCCTCCCGATGACCCTCGCCTGCTCCGGCGCAAGAACTCCTCCGGGAACCTTCACCCGAAGCATGAAGGCGTCCCCGCCCTGTCTCTGCGGGTAGATACCGACCCACTTCAACCTCTCGACCTCGCCCGGGACCTCGTCCATCTTCGAGAGGTCTTTCGAGTAAGTCTCGACTATAGCCCGCTTCACCTCGAGCGGGTGCCGCTCGAGCTTTATCTTCTCTACCTTGTTGAGTCTTCCGCTCTTACGAATTCGCACGCCGAACCCTTCCTCCTACGATGTGGATGCCGCACTCGGTCTTCTCCGTCCCCGCCCACCTGCCGGCCCGGGCGTCCTCGCCCGGCGCTACCGGCCTGGTACACGGTTCACAACCGATGCTGCGATATCCCCTCGACAGAAGGGGGTTCAGCGGGACGTCATGTTCCCGCACGTACTCTTCGACCTGATCCGCGCTCCAGCGCACGAGCGGCGCTATCTTCGCCACCCCAAAGAACTCGTCGTAGCCGACCACCGGCGTCTGCGCCCGCTGTGGGGTCTGCTCCCGGCGAATGCCCGTCACCCACGCGTCGTAGCCCTCCAGGAACCTCTTCTGCGGCCGGATCTTGCGTATCTCGCAGCAAAGATCCGGCGCGCAGGTGTACATCCGCGGCCCATAGCGTTCGACCTGCTCTTCGACGCTGAGCTCCGGCGTTACTACCTTGAGCGGCAGCGGATACCTCCTCATCGCCTCCTCGCGGAAGCGCACCGTCTCCTCGAAGAGAAAGCCCGTGTCCAGCGTGAAGATCCATGCCCTCTCGGTTATGCGCGAGAGCATGTCCAACAACACCATCCCCTCCGGGTTGCCGAAAGAGACCGAAAGCGTTAGCCCCTCGCCGTAAGTCTCTACCGCCCACTCGAGAATCTCCTGCGGCGGCGCGCCCTCCAGGCGCTCGGACTCCCGCACGAGATCCCCGCGATCTAACGTGCCATCCTTCTGCTCCGTATCCAGAGCCTTTCGCATGAGGAATGCCCCTCCCCCAAGAGAGCGTCTTTGAAACCTTCGAACGCGGAAAATCAGGCGCGAGGCCCGCTGCTACATCGAACGCGCATTCGAAGCCAGAGAGAGTAACGTACCGCAGAGATCGATGTGGCTGGCAGACTCACGCCCCGGATACTATGCGCCTCTCTCCGGAGCGTCAATAGAAAATCCGATAATTTTTGTCGGATTCCTCGGATTTCCCTGATCCGGCTACCTGAACATGTCCCTCTCGGGAGGCATGAGAAGGTCTCTGGCGGACCCGGGAGCGGGATCGTAGGCATAATTTCTTACGATGGCGACGGGGACGCCGTGGGTCTTGCCCATGACGAGTTCGGCGGCGGCGGCCAGTTCGTCGGCGACGGCGAGGACGCTTGCGGACAGAGGGTAGCCGTGAGGATCGGTCTGGCCGCGGTAATCGGTGAGGGGGCGCATCCCGGAGACGCCGACGGCGACGTCCGTGATGCCCTCCCTCCAGGGTCTGCCGAAGGAGTCGGAGATGATTACGGCGACCTCCAGTCCGGTGCGGGCGGCTATCGCCTCGCGCAGCCTTGCCGCGGAGGCGTCGGGGTCTACGGGCAGGAGGCAGACGGTATCTTCCCCGGGTACGTTCGAAGTGTCCACCCCTGCGTTCGCGCAGACAAAGCCGTGGCGGGTCTCGGAGATGATGATGCCGCGGTCCATGCGCACGATGCGGCGGCTCTCCCGCAGGACGACCTCGATCTGGCGCGGGTCCTTCCCGTGGCGGGCGGCGAAGTCTTTGGCGAACGCAGAGGGCTCGACCGCGCCGAGGTCGACGAGACGTCCCTCGGCCTTGCTGACTATCTTATGCGTCACGACGAGCACGTCGCCGCTGCGCAGATCTGCCGCAGACAGGATCATGGCCGCTACGTCGTCGCCGGGGCGCACTTCCGGGATGCCCTCCACGGGGAGCACCAGCATACCCTTCACGGCCGCGCCTCGCCGTTCAGGCGAGCGAAGTCCTCGACCGTGTCGAGGTCGAAGGCCAGGCGCGGATTCTCCCGGACGGTGACGGGCAGGTCGCGCTCGCGCGCGGCGTCCAGGTGCGCCTCGAAGCTGCCGGGACCGAAGAGGAACGGCAGGGCGTCCGGCGGGCGGAGGAGGAGAGCGTTCGTCCCGAAGTGAGCGGCGTCCGGAGATATCTCGACGCCGCGACCCTCCGGCGCGCCTTCGAGGAGGGAACGCACATCGTCGGGCTCCAGGAGCGGCAGGTCGGCGGGGAGCACTAGAAGCGAGGAGGCGCCCTTCTCCATCGCCCACCGGCGGGCCTCCTCCAGCGCCGGGTTGAGTCCCCGGCTCTCCTGAGCTAGCGGGAAGGCACCGCGTTTTTCGGCCTCACCGAGCACGATTCTGTCCGGGCTCACCACGCACACATCACCGACGCCCGCCTCGCGCAGCACCCGGATGACGCGGCTCATCATGTAGAGTGCGAGCCCCGCACGGGCTCCGGGGTGCAGAATGGGGCTCAGGCGGCTCTTGGCCGACCACAGGTCCTTCATCGGTACGGCGGCGAACAGCTCAGCCTCCCGCCAGCGCGATCCCGAACTCCAGCACCTCCCGCGCCAGCCGCGCACGGTCGGTCTCATCGCGCATGACCGCATCCGTCACCAGCACCCGCATGCCGAGGGCTTCGATCCGAGCCCGTTGCTCTTCATCGGCGCGATCTACAACGAAGCCGTCCACGAGCCCCTCGTAGATGCGGGCGACCCCGGCGGCGGAGACCTCGTGGCCCAAAGAAGCCAGCATCCTGTCGGCAGGTCCCTTGAGGGCGCGGCCGCCCACTATGGGGCTCACGGCGACCTTCGGTCCCCGCGAGACCTCTATCGCCTTGCGCATGCCGGGGACGGCCAGGATGGGGCCTACACTCACAACCGGGTTCGACGGACACAGGACGACGAGATCCGCCCCGGAGAGCGCCTCCAGTACCGCCTTCGTCGGTCGGGCGCCCTCGATCCCGCGCAACTCCACGCCAAGCACCTCATCCCGCTGACCGCGGCGCACAAAGTACTCCTGAAACTCCAGCGTCCCCCCCGGCGTCCTGAGCACCGTCGAGACTGCCTCGTCGCACATCGGCAGGATCCCGGCCCCCGCGCCCAGAGCCGAAGAGAGGTCCCGCGTAACTTCTGTGAGGGAGAAACCGGCGCGCAGGCGAGCGGTGCGCAGAACGTGGGTGGCGAGATCTCTGTCGCCAAGCTTGAACCAGGGGTCCTCGCCGTAGGAGGCAAGCATCTCCAGCATCCGAAACGAGTCGCCTGCTACCCCCCACCCGGTCTCGGGGTTGGCGACCCCGGCGAGAGCGTACATCACCGTGTCGAGGTCCGGGCAGATACGCAGGCCCCAGAGGTCGAAGTCATCGGCGGTGTTCACGACCACGGAGAACCCCCCCGGCGCTAGAGACCGCTGCAGGCCGTCCGCCAGTTTCGCCCCTCCCACCCCGCCCGCGAGCGCGGCCGCCCTCAACGCATCGCCTCCGGCCCGCTGGACATCCCTCCTACGCCTCGGTCCTTAAGCACGTAGCTCATGATGGCGAGCTGGCTGAGGGCGTCTGTGATACGCCCATCCAGCGCCATCGCCAGGGCCTCGCGCAGCGACACTCGCCTGACCTCGAGCACCTCTGATCCCTCCGGCTGCAGATCGCCGGGAGCGAGCTCCGTCGCCAGATACCATACCGCGTACTCGTCCGCGACGGAGTTGGAGAGGTGCGCCGCCCCGAGCATTCGCCAGCCCCCCGCCTCAAAGCCGGTCTCCTCTCTGAGTTCGCGCCGGGCCGCCGCCAGCGGCTCCTCGCCCTCCGGACAGCCGCCCTCCGGGATCTCCCATGAGTAACGCTCCAGCGGATAACGATACTGTCCCACGAGGTAGGTGTGCCCATCCTCCACCGGCAGGACGCCCACGGCGAGGTTCTTGAAGTGAACTACACCGTAGATCCCCGGCTCCCCGTCGGGTCGCACCACCGCATCCTCGCGAACCGAGATCCAGGGGTTGTCGTAGACCTCCCTGGACGAGAGGGTCAGCCACGGGTTGCTCCTCGCATCCGGGCTCATCGCGGTTCGGTGCTCTTCCCGATAGCGTGTCGTCTATTGCTGATGGCGTTGCGCTCCCTCTCGCGCTCTCCGTTGTCGTCCCGGCCTGCTATCTTAGCACCGTGGAGATCCTGATCCCGCCCCGCTTTGAAGACCCGGAGCTCGGCTTTGGGCTGCAGCAGGCGGTGCTCGAAGAGGTGACCGCAGGCACACGAGGCCCGACGGCTCTCCTCTGGACCTCCTCGCGCTACGTTGCCGCCACGCGGCCAGAGACGCGCCGCCCGGGCTTTGAGAGGGCGGCAGAAGAGGCAGAACGGCTGGGTTTCCCGGTGATGGTTCGCAACTCCGGCGGCGGGGCGGTGGCAGCGAACGAGGGCTCGATCTCTTTCTCCATCACCTCTCCCGTCGAGGATCTGCGTCATGGCCTCTACGAGCGCTACGCGGAAGGGGTGGACCTCATAGCCTCGGCGCTCAGACGCTTCGGTGTGGCGGCGGAGGGCGGCGAGGTCGAGGGCGAGTTCTGCCCCGGCGCCTACTCGGTGCGCTCCGGCGGCGAGCGCGGCGTGAAGCACGCCGGCCTCGCCCAGCGGGTAACGCGCCGGGCAGCGCGCCTCGAAGCCCTCATACTCGTCTCCCGGACCGCGGAGCTGATCCCCGTTCTGAAACAGTTCTATAGCGCTCTGGGTCTGCCATTTCGAGCGGAGAGCGTTACGGACCTCCTGGCCGGAGTCCCGGAGGTGATTGACGCCCTGGCAGCAGAGGTCGTCGACCGCTACGGGGCCGCGAGCGGACAGGTGAGCGAGCCTCTTCTGGAGAAGGCCCACTCCCTGCGTGGGAGGTGGCGGTTCGCGCCCTCGCAGCGACCGTAAAAGGGAGCTCTCGGCCTTGCGTGGGGTCTCTAGCCTCCTCTAGCATACGTACGCAAGATTACAC
>JBFLXF010000073.1:0-7748 GCA_040757515.1 Actinomycetota bacterium | reverse complement strand
GTCCGAGGAGGTCCTCTATCTGCAGCTCGCGCAGCTTTATGGCGCCCTGCGCCAGGAACTCCCCGAGGTCGGGCATCACCTTCACCTCGGCCCGCGCGCGCGTGGCGGCCCGCCAGACGGCGTCCATCTCCTGCCGGCTGGCCTGAGGCTTGGCGATTATGACCTGATCCAGGCCGTGCTCGGTGATGAGGCTCTCTATCTCATCGACCGTCCCCAAAACCGGCGCCCCCTCTATCTGGCGGCCCACCTCATCGGCGGAGTCGCCGAAGAAGCCCACCACCTGCGTGTTCATCCCCGGCGTGCGCCAGATGTGCTGCGCCAGCGCCACCGCCGCCTCGCTCGTGCCCACGATCCCCGTGCGCCTCCTGCGGTTCACCTCCCGCAGCGACATCTCGTAGAAGACCCGCGGATAGAGCCTCACCGCCACCAGCTGCACGAACGCCAGCACCCCGCCGACGAGCACCACCGTAAGCGGCACCGGCCTGAGCGGCAACAGCTCCCCGAGGGCGTAGTCCAAGATGAAGAGCACCCCCGTGGCGATGGAGGTCGCGCTCGCCACGCGCACGCCCTGGTAGATCCCCGTGTAGCGCAGGACGCTCCTGTAGACCCCGCTCTCGTAGAGGAGCGCCACGAAGACCAGCGCCGCGAAGAACGCAAAAGGCCAGAACGGAGCCCAGAAGTCCGGCGGCACCTTGCCCGCGAACCGGAACAAGAGCGCGATCGCGAACGACTCCAGCACGATCGCCGCGTCCACCACCATCGCCCCGGCGCGCTTGAGCCCGGGCGGCGACTCCTGGAAGGCCCGCTGCATGCGCTCGACCGGCGCGGCAAGCCTGTCCCCCATCCTCTGCAAATGCCGCATGGGCGACATTCTAGCCGCTAAACCGGCCTCTATCCAGGCTCCGCAGCTATCCGGTGCGCACCAGGCGCGGCAGCGCCGCTACGAGAGCGCACAACCCGAGCGCCAGGGCGACGCCCGCCGCCAGGGAGACAACCGTCCCTTCCGCAACCAGGAGCGCCGCGAGGCCCGCCACGACGCTCGCGCCGTAGTAGAGGTTGCTCGTGCGCCGGTGCATCCGGGTGGTCGGCGTGATCCTCTGGTACACGTGCTCCCTGTGCGCCGAGAACACGTTCTTCCCGGCCCGCGCCCGCCTGACCAGCGTGTACCCCGTGTCGAAGAGGTACGGCGTGAAGACCAGCGCGCAGGCCACGAACGGCACCGGGCTCCACCCGCCTTCGGGCAACGGCGCGTACAGGGCGACCGCCGCGAGCCCGAAGCCCAGGAAGTAGCTGCCCGAGTCGCCGCAGAACATGGAAGCCGGACCGATGTTCCAGACGAGGAAGCCGAGCGTCGCCCCCACGAGGGCCGGCAGGAACGCCTCCCCCGCGATGGCCCACAGAGAGAGCGCGTTTATGACGGCGACGCCGCCCGTGATCCCGTCTATCCCGTCCATGAAGTTGTATGCGTTGCACAGGGCCACGATCCACAGGACCCCCACGGCGAAGACCGCGACACCGAGAGCGCCGGGTGCCCCGGCTAGGAGAGCGGGCGGGTGGAGGGCGAGGAGCGCGGCGGCCAGCAGCGCCTGCGCGGCCGCCTTCGTCTTGAAGCCGAGACCGGAGAGGTCGTCCACGAGCCCGACGGCCCACATAAGCGTGGCGGCGAGCAGCAGCGGCCATCCTTCTCGCGGGAGCAGCAGGGCGAACCCCGCCCACGTACCGGCCAAGAACGCGACCCCGCCGAGCCGGGGCGTGGGGACCTCGTGCGAGCTGCGGAGGTTCGGCACGTCGAGGAGGTTGCGGCCCACGGCGAACCGCGCCAGGACCGGCACCAGAGCCCCCGCCACCAGGAAGGCCGCGAAGCCGGCTATAAGGTGAGGCGCGCTCATGGGCCCAGCATACCGATCCGGCGCAGCCGCGCGACCTCCAGGGCTACGCCCTCCTCGAAGGTTCGGGGCGAGTAGCCCAGCTCTTTTCTGGCTTTCTCGTAGGGGTAGGCCTTGTCCTCCCGCAGCCTGAGCACCTGCTCCGAGGCGACTGGCAGCGGCACCCCCAGCCTCTCGGCCGCCACGAGCGCCAGACGCACCGGCTCGAGCGGCAGCCTGACGATCCGGGGCTCCTTGCCCAACGCTCTTGCGGCGGTCTTCACCAGCTCGAGGTACGTCAGGGGCCTCGCGCCCGGCAGGTCGTAGACCTGCCCGGACGCCCGCGGCCGCACGAGGGCCTCGTAGACCCCGCGCGCGCAGTCCTCGTAGTAGACCGGTTGCCAGAGGTTCTCCCCGGGGCCGAACACCGGGAAGACCGGCGAGCGGTCCAGAAAGCGCAGCAGGCGGTGGACGTTCCTGTCCAGCTCGGAGCCGTAGATCATGGCCGGGCGCACGATGGTCCAGCGGAGCCCGCTATCCTGGACCACCCGCTCCATGCGGAGCTTGGGGCCGGATCTGAATCCGTATGCGGAGTGCGCGCTCGTGCTGCCGACCATCACCAGCCGCTCGACGCCCGTCCGCCCCATCGCCTCGACGACCTGGGGTGCGTGCTCTATCCCGGCGACGTGCACCAGCGCCTCCGCGCCCCGGAGCGCCCGCTCGAGGTCCCCGGCGCACGACGCGTCGCCGCGTACGATCTCCACCCGCGAGGCGTCCAGCCGGGAGACGTTCGGGCTCTCCGCCCGCACCATGCACCGGACCTCGTGTCCCCCGGAGAGCAGGCGCCCCAGCAACGCGCCGCCCAATAGCCCCGTAGCCCCCGTGAGCAAGACCCTCACGCCAGCGCCCGGTCAGCCGGTAGACTCGCTCCCGCCGGTGCTGAATAGCTCTATCACGACCGCCCGGTTCGGCACGCCGAGCTCGCCCCTGACGATGTACTCGATCTGAGCCTGCTGTCCCTTCTCCACGTCCGCCAGCTCCGCCCGCTCTCCGTCGAGCGTGATCCTGGCGTTCGGCGCCACCTTGAAGGGTATGGGATCCCGGCTCTGCGCCTCGGAGCTGGGCTTGAGGGAGAGCCGCTTCTTCCCGGCGTTGACGTTCTGGATCGAACCGAGGGCTATCTTCCGCTCCGGTCCCTCCTCCTGCCCGGCAGCCTCTCCGCCCTGCTCCCCGGAGGTAGCGCCCCGGTCACCGTTCCGGTCGCCTCCCTGACCACTCTCGAGCTGGTTCCCGCCTCCTCCGCAGCCGGCGGCGAGGGTTGCAAGCAGGAACAACAGAGCAAATAGCAGAGTAGTACGCGATCTGTCGAGACGCACTGGACCTCCTCTTGTCCTATCCGGCGTCGCCAAACTACCAGACCATCCCTCAAGCTACAAACACCATCTCCTCACTCGGGGCGGGTCTGGCTCCTGGGGACCGCTCCGTCCTCAGGCCAGGCTGCAGGCCACACCTTCCAGAACCCGCGCCAGCGCGGGCCCCGGGAGGAGCACGAGAAGGGACGCGCCCCGACCTTCCCGCCACCAGGGAGTCCGCAGCGGGTCTTCTCCGCCGGTAAGCTCCGTAAACCGCTTAAGGGCTTCGAACGGACGCACCAGGTAGCCGGGACGCCGCGGGCGGCGCTCCTCTCTGGCCCTGACGACCGCCCGGTTGAGCCGCTGCGCCAGGCGCAAAGCCATGAACGCGTGCAGGTGAGGCAGATGCCCGCCGGGCAGCGGACGCTCCGGTATGTAGCCCTCCGCGAGAGCTCCCTGAAGCGCCGTTGCCCGTTCTGGACCATAGATCTCGAGCGCCCAGAGCGCCACGGCCAGGTCGAAGAGGTAGTGCCCCAGGCCGCAATCGTCGAAGTCTATAGCGTACGCCATGCCGCCATGGAATACGAAGTTCTGCGGGGTGAGGTCACGGTGTATGACACCGAACACGCTCCTGTCATCCCCCAGCTCTCGCAGCTCTTCCCGCACCCTCTCCGCCGCGGCGCGCAGAACGCCGAGCTCGCCCGGAGAGAGGAGACTCTCTCCCCCGGTCCACAGCGGCGCCGACTCGTCGAACACCCACTCCCAGTCCCACGCCCGGGGCCGCACGAAGCCCGAAGGTGGGTCGCGCCGCTCGGAGTGCCGGTGGATCCTGGCCGCGCACGCGCCGATCTGCGCGGCGTCCTCCGGACCGAGAGCGTCGTCCTTGTTCATCCCCGGCACCCAGCGCAGCAGGGCGCACGGCCTCGGATTAACGGCTCCCTCAAAGCACACCAGAGGCACCGGCGATCCATCCTCAGCCCGAACCGGCTCCGGGGCGGGGAGGCCGGCCTCGCGCCTCAGCGCCTCCAGCCACCGCAGCTCCGACTCGATGACCTCCGGGCCGTGGCGCCGGTGCCGCCCGTAGACCCGGAGCACGAAGCGTCCCCGCCGCCGGGACTCCACGCGGAAGGTCCTCTTCTCCGGGTCGTGCTTGAGCAGTCTGAACCGGGCGTCCCGCAGACCGTAGCGCTCGAGGGCGGCCCTGGCCCAGCTCCGGGCGCGCAGCCACTCCTCCAGACCGGCTCTCGCCCGGCCTATCAGTCGGCAGCCTGTCTCTCACCCCGCATAACCATGCCTATCTTGAGCAAGAAGCGTTAAGCCGGGGTGACAAGCGCATTAGAAGACTCTGATAGAGCGGGTGGGGTCAGCCAGTCTCGTAGCCCAGATCTCTAAGCATTCCACCGGCGATGCCCTCGAAACGCTCGCGATCCGCTTGAGACATCTCGGTTTTCCAGCGCCCGATACGGTCCTTCCGGGGCGGGCTGCCGTTAAGAGCATGGATGGCCTTGCGCTCCTCTCCGCTCACCACCAGGCTACCGTCGGGCCCCAAGACATCCGCGTCTATCTCGCTCATGCGTTCGGATGCGGTCTCGTGGTAGCGGAGCATGGCCGGATCCCACGGCAACTCCAGAGACTCACAAACCCGCCGCAAGGTAGCCTCCGGGTCGGTGACGAGGTCCTCGTAGAAGACCTCCAGGTATGCCCCGCCAAGGCTCTGTGCCTGGCGTCTCGCGCCTTCGATCCAGGTAAGCCACCGCTCTGCGGTCTCTTCGACCGAATCGGGGCCGAACCACACACCCTTGTATGAAAGGGCCACATCCCGCCCATCGCGAATGACATGCACGAAGCGGGCCTCGGGAAGCAGGCCGCGGATCATCCCCATATGACGCACGTAGAGCGGGGTCTTGTCCCCCCACCTACGCTTTCCGAATCTCTCAGCGTAGAGCTCGTAGAAGGCTCTCAGAGCCTCTCCGAGATCAAAGGGCTCCAACGTTTCGATACGCTGCCTCAACCGTTCCTCGTCCAGCCGGTGATAAGGCCACGTCTCGACGGTCGTTACGGCCCGCAAGAATGCCCGGCGAGGATTACGCCCCTCTTTAGAGGCGCGCTCACATGCCCGCACCGCCCGCGGGATGAAGTGGGTCTCGGGGGGTATGGCGAGCCCGGGATGGGCGTCGAGCATCAGCCTGAGCAGCGTCGTCCCGGAGCGTCCCACGCCCACTATAAAGGGGCTCGGCGGCGCGTCGGCTCTCCTCCGGCTCGCAACGCGCCGGGCGGCCGTCCGCGGTCCCTCGTCGGCCATGCGCTCCACGGGAAAGCCTCTAAGGGAGTAGGCCGCGATGGCGGGGAGCTTGTGGTAGTTGCTCGCGCGGTAGCGCACCCGCTTGCCGAGCATGGCGGCCGCGATCATGACGTGCGCCCGGTCTGTCTCCACGACCTCGTGCCGGGCTATCCTCCAGAGGAACTCGTCCAGCGTGTGGCAGGTTATGGAGATGTCGTCGTTGCCGGGCGGTATCGGGCCGCCGGCGGCCTCGGCGTCCGTGCGGTAGGCCCTTAGCACGCCCTTGCCGCGGCATCTCCTGTATGGCGCGAAGTCGTAGAAGAAGGCGGTGTCGTGGGCGATCTCCGTCTCGCACAACCCTTGCAGCCGGCGGAGGGACTCCTCTTCCCGGGCGAAGAAGATCGCCTTTGTCTTCGCGAGCACCTCCCGCACCGGCCCGAAGGATATGTCCACCGTCGAGGGGAGCACTATCACCCGCTCGAAGCGCTCCTCTATGAGCGGCAGCGCCTTCGGCCAGAGAGCGTGGAACGGCTCGCACCAGCCGCCAGACCCCGCGATGAGCGCCGTGTGGCCGCCGAGACCGTCGAGACCGTGGAAGCCGTCCTTCGTCGGCCAGACCTTGACCTCTCTGTAGGGGAGGGCCCCGAGCAGCCTGCGCATCCCGGCGTGGATCAGGTGGTCCCCCAGGTTTCCGCGCCCCGTCAGGAACGTGATGTCGGGAGGGTCGCCCACCGCGCGCAGTATCCTGCGCTCGCTCTCGGCGAAGCTTCGCCGGGCCGCGAGGGTCTGCCGCATCGTCCGGGCCTTGCCTCCAAACCGGGCGATGGCGCTCAGCGCCCGCCCCTTCACCGCGCTCCGGGACGGAGGAACGCTCGCGGGGACGTCGCGGCGCGCGGGACCGGTCTGCGTGTTCGCCCGGTTCACGGGCGCGGGTGCAGCCGCCGTCCTCTGCGGCTCGTCCGGGCGCGCCCAGTTCTGGATCACGTGCTCCGCCCTCGGGTTGGACGGGTCCAGCGCGTCATCGGAGGTGTAGACGTTCAACCCGGTTTGCGAGGGCAACTGAGCCCTCTCCGCCGCCAGCCGCGAGCGCCAGCCGTGCCAGCCTCTTCGCAACTCCTCGGGGTCGTAGCTCCGTCCGAGGTACTTGGCGAGGGCGTGCTCCACACTCAGGAACGGATAGTGGCGCATCTTGAAGGACTGGGGATAGATAAGCTGGCCGGGGAAGCTCACCCTGTGCCCGCCGGACTTGGCCAGCGCCACCCGGACCGGCTGCCTCTTCCAGGCCTTGACCTGGAAAGGAAAGTTCCGCACGAACGGATAGTAGTGCCGCATCGTGGTGAGAAAGTCCGGGTGGTCGTGATCGGGCTCCTCACGGGTGGGGACGAAGGTGTACTCGAGAAAGTTCACGGCGTTGTAGCCTCTCCCATCCACCTCTGCGAAGGCTTCGGCGAGCGTAATACCGGAGCGCGGCGGTAGCCGGATCTCATCCGGGTCGGCGTGCATGAACCAGTCGGCGTCGAGGGCGGACGCAAGCTCCTCCTTGCGCTCAAGGATCGGCCGCCACCTGTAGGTTCCGCCCTCCCGCGGGAAAGTTTCCAGACCGATGAGACCGCGCCCCAGGTAACGTTCGGCGATCTCGGGCGTACGGTCCGTGGAGGAGTTGTCTATGAGGTAGGCCTCCACGCCCTGGGAGAACAGGTGCTCCAGGCATCCGGCGATGTAGCGCTCCTCGTTGTACGAGGCGAGTATGGCCACGACGCGCATCCGGCCTCCTGTCTGCGCTACCAGTCGTCGTCCCGCTCGTAGCCGAGCTCGATCAGGAAGTCGCCGGCCGCGGCCTTGAAGTCTCGCCTGTTCTCCTCGGTAAAGACGTTCTTCCAGTCTCCGGCTATGCCCTTGCGGAAGAAGGAGGGCGCCTCCTCTCCCGGCTTCCTGCCCTCCGAGAGCTTCTCGAAGGCGGCCTCGCCGACGCACCGCCTCACGTTCCGCTCGCTCGCGTCGGCGCCGAGGAACCGGAGCAGGCGTCCGACCTCCTCGGCCGGCCTCTGCAGGAGGTTCTCGTACTTGACCTCCGTGTAGTTCTCACCGAGGACGGCAGGGCCGGTCGCCACGGTCTTGCCGACCCGGTTCTTCCAGGCCCTCGCGTAGTTGCCGAGCCAGCCGTCGGGGAAGATGCCGCCGCCCGACTCGATCAGGGCCCTCGGGTCCTCGCGGTAGGCCTCGCGCCTGGCCTTCTGCTCGGGGGTGATC
>JBFLXF010000072.1:0-7760 GCA_040757515.1 Actinomycetota bacterium | reverse complement strand
AGGTCGTGAATCGCGCCCATAAACGAGAAGTGCCTGTGGTTGAGGCTGCCGATGATTCCCTCCCCCGCCAACTCCCGCAGCGTCCACAGCGGAAACACGGCGTCAAGGTCGGCGTCCTCGTCCGGGCGGTAGTAGGTGTGGGTCCAGCTCAGGCGTTCGGCGTCGGCGGGGATCTCGCGGTAAGAGCAGTCGCCCAACGGATCGTCTATATCGAAGCGGGGCTGCGAGGGAAGATGGACGCCGCCGGTCGTCACCAGCGCGAGGCGCATCCCGGAGAGAGGCTTCTGCGGCTGCGCGAACGGCGGCACGGGCAAGCGCCTAAACGTTGAAGCGGACGAGGATGGCGTCGCCGTCCTCGACCAGGTAGTCGCGACCTTCGAGGCGTATCTTCGCCATCTCCCTGGCCTTCGCCCAGGAACCCGCCTTCACGACGTCCTCCCAGTAACCGACCTCCGCCGCGATGAACCCGCGCTGCATGTCGGTGTGGATCCTGCCGGCCGCCTCCCGCACGGTAGATCCCTTCCTGACCGTCCACGCCCGCGACTCCTTCTCTCCCGTGGTGAAGAAGGTGATGAGCCCGAGCAAACCGTACGCCGCCCGCACGAAGTCGTCAAAGCCGGTGTGATCCGCGCCGAGCATCTGCAGATACTCCCGCGCTTCCTCCTCGCCGAGCTCCGCTATCTCCGCCTCCAGCCGCGCCGAGAGCCGCACCGCTCCGGCCCCCTCGCGCGCCGCCACCTCCTCGACCGTCTCGCTGTAGCGGTTGCCGCCGGCGACCGCCTCCTCATCCACGTTCGCCACATAAAGGGTCGGCTTGGTCGTGATGAGGACCCGGAGCACCTCCTCCACCGCCTCGGAGGGCGCAAAGCTCCTCGCCGGGTCGCCTCCGGAGAGATGATCCCTGAGCCGCTCCAGCTCGGCTACCTCGGCCCGCAGCCTCGGATCACCGCTCTTAGCAGCCTTCCCTACGCGCTCGATGCGCCGCTCGACGGTGGCCAAATCCGCCAGCAGCAGCTCGGTGTTTATCGTCTCGATGTCGTCCGCCGGGTTCACCCCGCCGTGCACGTGCGCCACGTTGGGGTCCTCGAAGCAGCGCACCACGTGCGCGATCGCGTCACACTCCCGGATGCTGGCGAGGAACTGGTTCCCGAGCCCCTCGCCCCGGCTCGCTCCCCTAACCAGCCCGGCGATGTCCACGAAGTCCACCGTCGCAGGTACGACCCGCGCGCTACCCGAGACCCGCGCCAGCGCCTCCAGACGCCCGTCCGGGACCGCCGCCACACCCAGATTGGGGTCGATCGTGGTGAACGGGTAGTTCCGCGCCTCCGCGCCAGCCCGCGTCAGGCTGTTGAATACCGTGGACTTGCCGACGTTCGGCAACCCGACTATGCCAACCTTCATGACAGGTATTGTAGCAAATTGTTGCAAGTTATGGAGGGGACTGCGGTGGCTTCTTCGGGAGACGCCGGGGATCTACGATAGAATCTGGCGGGATCAGAGAGCGAGAGAGACTTTCGACTTGGACAGACAGCTTCAGATACAGATACTCCTGGACCATTACGAGAGGCCGCGCCATCGGGGCGCACTGGAGGACGCCGACGTGGAGATGCCGGGCGGCAACCCCGGCTGCGGCGACGTGGTCACCATCTACCTCAAGGGCGCGGATGACCGCGAGCACATAGAGGACGTCACCTACGAGGGCGAGGGCTGCACGATCAGCATGGCCGCGGCGAGCATGATCCTCGAGGAGGTCCACGACCGCGACCTGACGATGGAACAGGTCCTCGAGATGGACTACAACGAGATGATGGACAAACTCGGTCGACAGATCGTGGCCTCCCGTCCCAAGTGCGCGACCCTGGGTCTCGGCACCCTCAAGGCCGCCATCCGCAAGTACCAGAAGGACAGGCGCCTGGAGGCCGCCGGCGTCGAGCGCCCTGACGAAGACGGGCTGGTATTCGGCGAGGGCGCCGCAGAGGCGGCCAGGAGAGAGCAGTAGCCCGGATCGCTACCGCTTGCGCGCGGCCCAGGCTCCGGCGGCGGTGGCGGCCAGGATGAAGACCGCCGCCTGCAGGAACGCGGCGAGCGCGACGCTGGCGATGAGCAGCTCCCACGCCTCCTGAGGGGAGACCTCCACGGCGAGCATCTCCGAGAGCATCGCGGCGATCTCGGCAGACCCGAGCCGGCTCGCGCTGACCACCGCCCCGGCGGCGGCTCCGACGACGTAGACCGGGGTAGCGATGGCACCGGCTATCAGGCCGGAGAGCGCCCCGGAGCGCCTACCGCCGTCGGCGAGCGCGGCCCGCCGCCCGCAAGAGAACCCAACGAATCCCGCCAGGATGACGCCAGCCAGCGCGCCCAGCAGCGAGACCAGAAACCCGAGCACGCCCCCGATCCCACCCCACACCATCCCGACCCGGACGGCGCCTCCTCGTGCGTCCTTCTCTTCCACGCCGGGCATTCTAACTGCCCGACCCTAAGGCGGGCCAGCGCTCAGACCTCGCAGAACAGCCGGACCCCGCCTCTCCATCCGACCGTGGTCTCCACACCCTTCTCGCGCCGCGCCAGCTCCCGGTACAGCCGCCCCCCAGCAAACCGTTCGGGCACGACCATCCGCCGCCGGTGCGCCGATTCGGGCTCTACGCCCTCCACAAGCTCCCCACCGCACCAGCAATACCGGCGCTCGTCCGAATAGAGAAACGCCAGGCTCTCAATGTCATAGACCCGCGAGCAACTCTCGCAGCGCCAGACAAAGATCACCATCTCCTCGAACGCCCGCATTACCCACCCGCGCCGTCTATCGTTTCTCAAGATACAATCTTACACCCCTCGGAGAGGCGTCTGAAGAGAGAAGAGTTAAGGGCGTGTTAAGGACTTCGCCCTACGACGGTACAAGGTGCGTCTGTGAGAGGGTAAAGTATGGGTCTCTTGGGAGACAGAGGAAGGAGCGCCGCATGAGCGAGACCCGGATGGTGTGCCGTGTGTGCAACAGCGTCTTCTCCGAGCACCAGGTGCGGCTGCACCCGGCCGACCCGGAGGAGGACCAGATCCTGTGCCCCAACTGCGGCGCCGCGCAGGTAGAGACCTACGCCTTCGACCCGGACGCGCCGGTCGAGGAGCTGGTCGAGGAAGAGGAGATATAGGCTCTACCCGTAGAGTTCACGCCAGCTCCACAGTCTCACGCCGTAGAAACCGGGACGCCTGACTACGTCTTCCGTGGCGAGAGGCTCTACATTGCCCTTTATTTCGATATCCCCCGACGCGTTTACAAACCCGTTAAGGCAGGTATTGCCTCCGGCATCTACCGATTCCCCCTCCTCGTATACGCCCCCTCGAACTATCACGACGCCTTTAAAGGGAGTTGTGTGCTGGTTAAGAGTAAAGTCTCCGCCATACACTACCAGCGTTCCTTCCAGAGGCGGATCGTTGCAGTCGTTACCCGGTCTCCAAGTTACCTTGTTGGTGCCTCCGGCAGAAGTGTATTCTATGAAAACAACCGTATTCGAGGTGGCATCGGCAGGCCATTCGACATCGTCGCCCGAATCTCCGACATAGACGTTGCCCCCAGAAGAGGAATAGTAGACTCCATTAGTTTTCGCCTCCTCACGCAAGAAATCTATACGATTCTGATCCTGCTGACCCTGTTGGGTCTTGTAGTCGAATGGAAAAGTGATCCTGCCAGGAGATGAGCAGGAAGAAGATTCAGCCAGGTCTTTCACGAACTTCGGGCAGGTAGCCGAATCATAATCCCTGTTCGCCACCCTCCCGCTTATCGTTCCGGCCGCTCCTATCCCGGCTGCTGTGGTCGGACGGGGTGTGGGATTGAAGGAGTTTTTCCAGTTTAGGTAGGCTTTGTCCTCTCCTCGAACGGTAGCTCCACCATAGAGGTTGACGTTACCAAGAGAAAACAAGCTTACATCGGTGACCTCGGCCGTACCCCTCACATTGATGTTATTAGGTGTGAAGTAAGCTTTCGGCACGCCCAGATTAACCGTACTGAATATGGCTTCGACCCTGCGCTTTGCGCCGCTACCGTCCGCCGGGTAGTAACCCGTGGAAGTCACCTTGAAGAACGCTCTATTTGAGGCTTCTACGGTTTCCGGCGAGCTCTCGTCTATTCCGGCGCACACGTCGCCGACATCGCCCGGTTGGTCGAAGCACTGGATCGTCACCGTGAATCTACCACCGGCAAAGTTCTTCGTGACCCCTATCGAGGTCTTCGCGGTCGAGGAACTGCAATCGGCGTTCGCGAGATTGGGACCCGGTGACCAGTCATCTCCTATGCGGGGATCGTCGCCGGGTGCTGCGCTACCGCAGTCGTTGGAGAAATCCTTATCGTAGTGCCTGCGGTTGGCGTCCGAGAGGAGCTGGCGCTTCGCGGCCTGCACTCCGGCTTCGGCGATATCCATCGCCTTCTGGCCCCTGTTGACCTCTACGACGGCCTCCAGATCGTTTCGCACGAAGACCAGAAGCCCGGCGCCCATCACACCGATCAGCGCGATCATGACCACGGCTAAGCCCATCGCCATGCCCGATTCTTCCCTTATCAGCCTCTTCAAGACTGGCTGCTCCGGTTCCTGAGCGCCACGTCGGTAGAGAGCTTCTGAACCCTGTCATCTACTACTATTGTCAACTCAACCCTCACTATGGCTATCTGCGCCTCACTCGCGGCAGCGGTTTCGTCCGCTCTCAGATACTCGAATTTCAATCCTTCAGGCTCTACGAACTCGATGACCGGTTGGCCGTTCCTCAACAGGGTGGGTGAAGACCCACCGCTAAGGTTGTAGGTGATCTCTTCGCCGCTGGTTATGGCATGATCCCTGTTCAAATCGTGGCCGAAAGTGATCTCGCTCTCCGACCACGTAGCGAGGAGTCTGGTGTCAGGGGGGGTGGCTGTCCTATCGTACGGATAGGCAGCCCTTATCTCGCGCTCCATCCGCTCCAGGCCGATCCGGGCGTTCTCCACGGCCTCTACCTTGTCGTTGCCGAAGCTGAACACGCGGATGCTCATGTCGAAGATGGAGTAGAGCGCGAACATCACGAGGATCATCATCATCATCGTGACCATGAGTTCGGGCAGGGTGAACCCGTCCTCCTCTTTCAGCAGTCTCTCTCTCATGGAGTGCCCGCAGTCACCAGACCCGTGGTCGTAAACGACTTGCTTCCTCCGTCCCATCTGACCGTCACATCGATCCTCATTCGCGTCCTGGCGGTAGGATCGGGGTCAAGATTGGCGTTCACGTAGGTGGTCGCCACCTCACAAGCGAACCCCGGAGTTACGGTACCAGAACAAGTTCCTCCTGGAGGCGCGTACCTGGCGCGGACCTGGGGGTAGCTCATAGCCCTGGTCTCTTCCAGTTTCTCGTTCGCCAGAGCCCTGGCCTTGTCGTAGTTGCCACCCAGGACTGCGGCTTTCAGACCGGCATCGAACATGCCGACCATGGGGATGATGGCGAGTGAGAGAAGCATTATCGCTACCATAACCTCCACCAGCGAGTAGCCGGACTCCGCTCCCATCCGTCTAATAAGTGAGGGGACCAATCTTTATCCTGGAAGTAGACAGCACGAACGTTATGTCGATAGAAGGGCTTCCATCAGAAGAGCTGACCCTGATGGTTCCGCTGGCTCCGCCCAACGCCCGCGCCGACCCATCGGAACTGAACTCGACCGTTCTGGTCGTACCGGCGATGCTGGGCGACACCGTTTGAACATCGTCGGGATCTGCCGGGTTGCTCGTGCTCAGTACTTTCGTGCCCTCCGGAAGGGAACGATCTACGGTCTTAACGACCGTCGGCGGAGATACAGACGGATACGGGCCAGATAACCTTATCAGCTTGTAATGTGGGCTGTCGGGCGTCAACACGACCCGCCAGTCGGTCAGCTGGTTGGTGGCCCTGCTATGAGACGATCGCAGATCGGAGGCGAGTTGATTGGCCGCAGACTCCACCCGCCAGCGTTCCAGCAAACCGAGCCACAAGATCATCGCTATGGAGATGAGGATGCCCAAAATAGCGATGGTCGTGAGGAGTTCGGGCAGGGTGAAGCCGCGCTCGTTTCGCCTCGCCTCCTCGACCCACATCCGTATCCTCATCTCCACGTATTTATCGAACGCCGGAGACAAAACTTTAGGAGAGGCCTCGACCACAGATCGTTCAAACCGCAGACTGCCGCACCCTTGCCCCTGGCCTTCCGACTCTGACCGTCAGGTGGCTGCGGCAAGGGAGAGGGGTCCGGCGGGCATCTGGCCGGAGGTGCAGCCCATATCCAGTCCGCGAACGGGCGGCGGTGGTGTTGGGATGAGCCGGACGATGGCCGTTTGTTGGGCCTCGACGGCGGGTTACATGATGCCGCCGGGGAAAAGGCTTCCGGCTCGCGCCCGGCTGAGTCTTGCCTAACCTCGCTCGATAAACTCTATGCGGTAGCCGTCAGGGTCCTTGACGAAGAAGATCTTGGAGCCTGTACTTATGGGGTGCGGCTTGCTCTCGAACTCGACGCCGCCGGCGCGTTCGAGCTTCTCGGCCAGGGCGTCTATGTCGTCCACGACGAAGGCGATGTGGCTGTAGCCTTCGCCGAGCTCGTAGGGCTCCTCGCGTCCGTGGTTGAGGGTGAGCTCCAGGCGCGGCTCGGGGTCGCCGGGGACGGAGAGGAAGGCGTTGGTCGCGTCCTCGCCGATGGGGACCTTGCGCGCGAGCTCCAGACCGAGTTTGTTGGTGTAGAAGTCTATGCTCCGGTCGAGATCCAGGACCCGGTAGCAGGTGTGGACGTACTGCATCTTCGCTCCTTCGTCGCTAGCTTTCGGCCTTCAGCGGTCAGCTTTCCCGTGTCCGTCACATTCTAACGGGTGCGCCCCGCCCGCATCGCCGAGAGCTGACTGCTGTAAGCTTCCCTCATGGAGAACGTCACACAGGGTCTCCCCGAGAGCCCGGCCCGCAGGGCGACCAGGGTCGCGCGGGTCGGGGCGCGCTACGGATTCGGGTTCGTCTTCGGGACGCGGTTTCTGCCGAGGCCGCGCCGTGGGGAACCGGGACGGGTCGGAACCCGGTTGCGGCAGGCCCTGGAGGAGCTGGGGCCGAACTTCGCGGAGCTGGGGCGCTTTCTGGCCGCCCGTCGCGACCTGCTGCCCCCGGAGGTGGCTACCGAGCTGGCGCGGGTGCGGGTAGCCGCCGCTCCGGTGCCCTTCGCGGAGGCGCGGGCCATCGTCGAGCGCGAGCTCGGCAACGCGCTGGAGCGCCTGTTCCTGCGCTTCGAGGAGGCGCCGGTCCGGGTTGGGGTCTTTACGCAGTCGCACCGGGCGGTGCTGCCGGGGGAGCGCCCGGTGCTGGTGGTCTTCTCGCGCCCGGGGGTGCGGCGCGACCTGCTGGCGATGCGCCCGGTCGCCGACCTGACGAGGAGACGGCTCGGGGACCGGCTGCCCCTGGACCCGGTGGAGCTCATCTCTCTGTTCGCCACGAGCGCCGCCCAGCGCCGGGACGCGTACTTCGCCGCCCAGACCGCCCGCCGCCTGCGAGAGATGGAGGGCTTCGCGCCGCGCGCCCCGGAGGTCTACCGGCGCCACTCCTCGGGCCGGTGCGTCACCTTCGAGGCTCCGCGGAGGCCCGCACCGCTCCCGCCGGAGGCGAGGCGGGAGGTCTCGGAGGCGCTGGTGCGCCTGGCGCTCGTGGAGGGGCTCTTCTTCGCGGACCTGTCGCCGGGTCGGTTCGCGGTAGACGAAGCGGGAGAGCTCTGGGTCTCCGACCCGACGGAGGCGCTGGTCGTGGACC
>JBFLXF010000071.1:0-7784 GCA_040757515.1 Actinomycetota bacterium | reverse complement strand
GGTGACGGAGGTAGGGCTCGAGGCATACGATGCCATCGCGCGCGAGGCGTTGGAGCAGGAGCTCGGGCGCGCAGCGGCTACGGATCTCGTTACCGGACTCCCCGACCGCGAGCAGTTCAACCGGCTGCTTTTGCCCCGTGCGGTCGCTACCTTGAACCGGTTCGCTGTGCTGGTCTTCGACGTTGCGAACTTCACGGAGACCGTCGCGGCTGGCGAGATAAAGCGGGCGCGCAGGATTCTGCGCCGCCTCGCGGAGGCCGTCAGCGAGTCCGTGCCCGACGGTGCTCGCTGCGCGCGCTTCGGGGACGATGAGGTGTGCGCCATCATACCGGAAGCAGGAAGCGAGCAGGCCTACCGCGTCGCCGAGAGCGTTCTTGAACGTATCGCTGGCCGTGGCTTCGAGGTGGACGTGGGCATCGCCGAGTACCCCGAGCACGGCTCCGACGCCGGGGAGCTCATGCGACAGACCCTGAAAGCGCTCAAGATGGCTAAGCGCGTCGGCGGCAGCGGCATCGTCGTCGCCAGGTAGAGGGAGGGCAGATGATAGCGATCTTCAACAGCCTGCCGGTAAAGGAGGGAGCCGCCGACGCCATCGCCGGGAGGTTCGCCGAGAGCCGCGGCCATGTCCAGGAATTTCCGGGATTTGTCTCTATGGAGGTGCTCAAGTCCGAGACGGGCGACGAGGTGCTCGTCATCACGCGCTGGGAAAGCCGGGAGGCCTTCGACTCATGGGTTCAGAGCGAGGAGTTCAAGAAGGCGCATGGGCGCGGCGGAGCGGGTGAGCTGCTGCGCGGACACCCGAAGATGACGAGCTACGAAGTCACTGTGGAGCGGCTGCCGGAAAGATAGGTCCCGCTCAGGCACTCAGCGCGGTCGGGGTGGGTGCCGTCCGCCCCTCCTCGACGGAGGGCTCGTACTCGCCCTTCCCGAGCACGGCGAAGGTGAAGGCGAAGAGCACAATGAGGACCAGCACCATGATCCCGAACGCCATACGCTCCCTCACCGGCACTCCTCTCTCGAAGCTTCACCTGCTGGCGGTATTCTATCTTAACGGGAACGTCCGTTCTCGTAAACAAGACTGTCTGCGGCCGGGCTTGGGTTACAATGTATCAAGATGTAGCGTCATGTGAGCGACCACGAGACTGCGGAGCGCGATTGGTTTCGGCGTACCGGACTGGGGCGGAGATGGAGATAGACCTTTCATCGTCGGAGTACACCAGGTTGCAGGAGCAGGAGTGTCGGGAGCTTCTGCGGATGCTCGACGGGCTCGGTATCGCTACCGCCGAGCGGGTGTACAGGCCCGGGGACGAGATCTACCGCGAAGGCGAGTATGGGGACGCTCTGTATGTGCTGACCTCTGGAGTTCTCAAGCTTTTTCGCCCTTACTCTGGGACCAAGGAGGCGACACTCCGGCTCCTGAAGCCGTGGGACATCTTCGGGCACCTCGCCTTCGAAGGAGAGGCCCGGCAGCGGGCTTACGCAGAGGCCGTAACCGAGTGTCGGGTGACCAAAGTGCCCAAGGTCTTCGTCGAGCGAGCCGTACGCCAGGAGCCGCAGGTGGCGTTCAAGATCATGACGCTCCTGGAGTTGCGACTGGTGCAGTACGAGGAGCTGATCAAGTGCCTCCTGCCGCGCGAGACGGAGGTGCGTCTGGCGAATCTGCTGCCCCTGCTGGCCCGGAAGTTCGGTGAACGAGAGGCGAACGGTATGGTGACCATCTCTCTCCGGCTCACCCACCAGGACCTCGCCGCGATGGTCGCCTCAACCCGCGAGTCGGTCACGAAAGTCTTGAACGAGTTGAGGAACCGGGGTCTGATCTCTATCAAGTCCGGGCGGATCACCATCGAGGACCCTCACGGCCTTGCGGAGTTGAGCGGATCGTAGGGGCGGGTGGGCTGCAATCGCGGCCCGCTTCTGGCATAGTGTGCGGGTTTTGCGGACCTAGCGAGAGGTGCCTCGTTTGCTGGAGATTCTACAGGCGATACTACTTGGGATCGTACAGGGGCTCACCGAGTTTCTGCCCGTCTCGAGCTCGGGGCACCTGCTCCTCGGGCAGTACTTTCTCGGTCTCAACCCCGACCGTTTCGGACTACCCTTCGACGTCGCGCTCCATCTAGGTACGTTGCTTGCGGTCGTCGTCTTCTTCAGGCGCGACCTGCTGCGCATGGTCTATGCCTTCGTGCGCTCCTTTACGGTTCGCCGCAACCTCGACGAACCCGACCAGCGGCTCGCCTATCTAGTCCTGGCCTCCACCGTTCCGGCTGCTTTCATCGGGTTCTTCCTAGAGGACTTCTTCGAGACGGTAGTGCGGAACCCCTGGATCGTTGTTGTGAACCTCGCGCTGGTCGGCGCGCTGTTCATCGTGGCCGAGGCGGTCGGCGCTCACAGCCGCAAGGCGGAGAGGATGGGCTTCGGGGAGGCCATAGGTATAGGGCTCGCCCAGGCGGCGGCGCTTGTGCCGGGCGTCTCGCGCTCGGGGGCCACGATCACGCTCGGACTCTTCCTCGGCCTGCGGCGCGAGGAGGCGGCGCGCTTCTCGTTTCTGATGAGCGTTCCGATCATCGCGGGCGCAGGCTCCCTGCAGCTGATCGAGGTTCTAACCGAGGGAATGGACGCGTCGCAGGCGCTCTTCTTCGTTGCCGGGTTCGTCTCGTCCGCGGTCGTCGGCTACCTGGCGATACGGTTCTTTATCCGGTTTGTGGCGCACCACTCTCTGCGCGCCTTTGCCTACTACCGGTTCGGTCTCGCAGCCGTCGTGGCGCTGCTGCTACTGCTCCTTTGACACACGCCCCTCCATTTTGGTACTTTAGCGGCGTGATGCTCCGCACGTACAGGTCTATACGGCGATTTACCGGGGAGGGGCGCGCCGTTCATCCGGCCGCGCTCCTCCTGAGCTAGCCGCACTCTGTCACCTTAAGCGGAGGTCTCAAACACCATGCATCCCCATGACGACACGCTGATACGCGATGAGATGGCCGCCCTGCGAGAGGGCATAGACGAGGTGGACGCGCAGATCGTGCGCCTCCTCGACCGTCGTGCCAGGCTTGCCAAGAGGATCGGCGCACTGAAACAGCGAAACGGGATGGCGCCATACGCCCCGGCCCGCGAGCGGCAGGTTCTGGACCGGATCGCTTCTTTGGGCGAAGGCGACTTCCCCAGGCGTGGCCTCGAGACGGTCTTCAGGGAGATCATCTCCTGCTCCATCTCGCTGGAGGCACCGCTGAAGGTGGCATACCTGGGGCCGGAGTCAACCTTCACGCACGAGGCCGCCCTGCGCGCCTTCGGCGGGAGTGTGAACCTGCAGCCGCAGGCGACGGTGGCCGAGGTCTTCGCCCGCGTCGAGCGCGGGGAGGCCGAGCACGGGGTCGTCCCGGTGGAGAACTCGATGGAGGGAGCGGTCACGCACACCCTCGACGAGCTGATGAACAGCCCCCTAAAGATCTGCGGCGAGGTCTATCTGCCAGTCTCTCAGAACCTGATCTCGCGTGAGACCTCCCTCGAGGGTGTGCGGCTTGTCTGCTCCCACCCGATGGCGCTCGCCCAGGCGGCGAGCTGGCTCAGGCGCGAGCTGCCTTTCGCGAGGCTGGAGGAGGTCGAGTCCACCGCCGAGGCCGCCCGCAGAGCCGTCGAAGAACCGGGGATCGCAGCCGTGGGGAGCGTGCTCGCCGCCCAGGCGCATGGCCTCAACGTCCTCGCCCGCAATATCCAGGACGCCCGTACCAACTCCACGCGGTTTATCGTGTTGGGGCGGAACTGGGCGGGGAGGACCGGCAGGGACAAGACCAGCGTCGTCTTCTCGGTCAAGGACCGTCCCGGCGTGCTCCGGGACGCGCTCTCGGCCTTTGCGGAAGAGGGGATCAACCTCACCCGCATCGAGAGCCGTCCGAGCCGCAAGCGAGCCTGGACCTACGTCTTCTTCGCGGACTTCGAGGGGCACCCGGAGGAGGATCGCGTCCGGCGCGCGCTGGAATCCCTGGAGGAGCACTGTCCTTACGTCAGCCTGATCGGGGCGTACCCCGCCGTTCCCAACGAACTGTCCGGCTAGTGGACTTCAAGGCCGCCGCCAGAGAGGTGCTGAGGGAGGTAGGTCATCCGCTCCACTACGCCGATATAACAGAGATCGCCATTCAAAGCGGCTACCTGGAGAGCCGGGGGCGTACCCCGCAGAACACCATGCGGGCCCGGCTCTCGGTTGACGTGCGGGACAATCCCGACTCGCCCTTCGTTCAGACTGCCCCGGGCGTCTACGGTTTGAGGGGGATGAGGTAATGCGCCGGGGATGCTGTATATTTGACAGGAGGAAGCCACCTTTCATAGCGACGAGGAGATGCCATGGTTGAGCTTGCCGACCGGACCGCAGAGGCAGCCCGGAAGCTAAAGAACCTCCCGGACTTCGAGGAGCGCCTCGAGCGCGCGGCGCGGAGGGTCGCGGAGCTGGCGTCCGAGAGGGAGGAGGCGGCGCTTGTGATCTACGAGTCCGTCCTCACGAAGAGCGGCCGCTCGCCGGAGGAGATCCGCGCGCTCGTCCGGCGTTTCCGAACCACCTTCGAGGACGAAGAGGAGCCGCTGACCATCACGCGGGTGAGCGCTCTGATGAAGGTAGAGGGCGAGGACTGGTTCTTCGGCGACTCCGCCTTGCGGACCATGACGGGCCAGCTACTCGGTCAATTCCAGCACCGGGTCGCCCAGTACAACTACATAGACGAGCGCGAGGTTCTCAGGCGCTGGGCAGACGGCTACGACACCCGCCTCTTTATCCGCAGACGTATCTACGACACCGAACCCGTCGCGGGCGTGGTGGTCGGCTTCGACCTCTCGATGATGCAGTACCTGCGCGTCGCCGCCGGGGGAGACACGCTGCTCCCAACGCCCGGGGTCGCACGCGCTCTGGAGGCTCTGGGTTTCCCCGCGGAAGCCGACGAGTATGAGACGCTGGCCCGCGCGGAGTCTTTGGCGCTACACCTGGAGTTGCCGGCGCCTCTGGTTGGGGAGGTGCTCGAAGACCTCGCGCGCGATGGAGTGAGGGATTTCCCCGAGCCCGCCGCCGGGGAAGAGGCGGGCGGTGCGGAGGACGAGCGGGCGCGCGGCGGGGCCGCGCCGGAACCTCGGGATGCAAAGCCCGCTCCCGGGCGGCGGGTAGCCAGGCGGGATTCACAGACGGACCCGGTCAGGGGCGAGGAGCCCACCGGGGCACGGGATCCGCAGGCTCAGGCTGAGGCCCAGGCCGCGCCCGGCAGCCCCGGAGAAGATCGGGGCGAGCGTCCCGGAAAGAGAGATGGAGCGGGATCCTGAGAGGGCGGGGAAGACGGTGGCGGGTGGTAGAATCGCGGCTGCGTGGCGAGGGTGGCATCCGGATCTATCGCCGAATGCGTGCTCCGCTTCCCTTCCGGGAGCGGTCGAGATGTAAGAGGAGCGACCTGTAGCATGGCAGAGCCCAGGAAGCGTATAGCGCTCAAACCACACATGGAACAGATAAGGGCGTGGGTCGAGGAAGGCAAGAGCGACGAGTGGATCGCCGATGCCCTGGGGACCAGCCCGTCGTCGGTCCAGTCCTTCCGCTCCCGCAACGATATCTACCGCCGGGAACGCGGCGCTCGAGAGCCAGAGAGCGTCTTCGAGGCGGTGCTAGACCACGGCGAACGTGACGGGTGGGGTCTCTGGCTGGATCCCTCCGTAGCCGAGGATCCCATCTGGAAGAAGCACTGGGCCGATGTGGAGGCTCTCGTGGTGAAGGTGGCCGAGGACTCCATAGTCATCGAGCCTGACCGCTCGGAGAGCGCCCCCGCCGGGACGCCGCTTTCCTCACCCGAAGAAGGCGTTTCGAGCGATGGCGAGCGCTCTGGCAGCGGCGGCAACGAGGAGTCGCTGCCTCTGGAGCGGGGCCGGGTGAAGTGGTTCGACGCGGACAAGGGCTATGGCTTTCTCGTCCGGCCGACCGGAGAGGATCTCTTCGTGCATCACTCCGAGGTCGAGAGCGACCCGTCAAACCTCTCTCCGGGCGACGAGGTGGAATACCGGGTGGGACGCAACGACCGGGGTCCGAACGCGCGGCGTGTCCGTCCCCTGGGCTAAGCGCCTGCATAACCCCGACAAGCTGGCAGCCCCGGCCATCTGGTTGGGGACCTTCCTCGTCTATCTCGCAACCCTGGCTCCCACGGTGGCGACGAACGACGCGGGCCGCTTCCAGATAGCCGCCCCGCTGCTCGGGACCGGACACCCCACCGGTTATCCGACCTTTATCCTCGTCGGCAAACTGTTCACCTACCTGCCCTTCGGGGATATCGCCTACAGGCTGAACCTGATGGCCGCGTTCTTCGGGGCGGTCGCCGCGGTCCTGCTCTACCTTCTTGTGCGTGAGCTCGGCGGGCATCCGCTCCCCGCTGCGGGCGCGGCGCTCCTTGCGGCGTTCTCCTCGACGATCTGGCGTCAAGCCACCGTGGCGGAGGTCTATACGATGCACGCCGCGTTCCTGCTCGGGATTACGTTACTTCTCCTCCGCTGGCGCAGGGGCGGCAACGGCTGGTTACTTCCAGTCGGAGGCCTGCTTTACGGGCTTTCTTTGGGCAACAACGCGGGTATGGCGCTCTTTGCGCCGGCCTTTCTGATCCTGCTCTTCGCGGGCAGGCTCCGCGACCTCTCCCGGCCTACGCTCGCGGGAGCCTTTGCATTCTTTATTCTTGGTCTCTCGGTCTACGCTTATGTGCCGATACGCGGGTTTGCCGGGGCATGGCACAACTACGGCGACCCGGTGCGCGGCTGGGGGGACGTGTGGGCCCTGATCTCAGGTGCCCGGTTCCAGGGGCTCATGGGGGCCACGCCATCGGAGATGGCGTACAACGCGGCCCGGTTCGCGGGAGACTTCGCGACCCAGGCCGCGCTCGTCGGCGCCGTCCTGATCGCGCCCGCCGTGCTCGCGGCGGCCCTCTATGGTGCGGTAGCTGTCTTTCGGGAAGACTTCGCGGCGGGAGCGGCACTCTCAGCCGGAATCGCGTGCGCGTTCGGGTACGCGATCAACTACAAGATAGACGACATCTCCGTCTACTATATCCCGGTCTATCTGCTGCTCTACGCGCTGGCCGCGGTCGGGGTTACCGAGTTCGCCGGGTCCTGGCGGAGGGAGGGCGCGCTCTGGGTTCCCGTCGTGGCGGCGGTTATGGTCTGCGGTGTCAACTACGCCCCACAGGACAGGAGCGGCTACTACGAGGAGCGGGACCGCTCGGAGGCGATCCTGGCCCGCCTGCCCCAGGACGCTGTCCTCTACGGTGAGTTGCCCATCGTCCCGATGACTTACGTTGCGAAAGTAGAGGGCGCACGGGAGGACGTCACGCTGAGGTGGGCCGACGAGCAGACCCTGATGACCAGACTGGAGCGGGACCTCGAGAGCGGGCGGCCGGTCTTTCTGCTCTCCGACCCGCGGTACAACGAGGAGCGGCGGGCGATCGTCGAGCCTTATGCCCGTTGGAGGGAGGAAGATGGCCTGGTCTTGCTCACTCCGAGGTAGGGTAGGTCTCGTCCGCGGGGGAGAGATGAGCGGTGGACGCCAGCTCTACCAGCTTGGTCCGCCCGTCCGGGCCGAGAGCGAGGCGCGTAATCGAGGCGTTCGCCGCTCTCTGGTCGGCCGGCAGCACCTCCGGTCCAAACCTGTCTCGCAGGTAGGCCCGCATGGCTCCGCCGTGCGAAACGATAAGGACGCGTCCGCCCTCCGAGTGGCGCGCCTCGATCTGCCGGAGCGCCCCTGAGAAGCGCTCCAGGACCTGCTCGTCCGTCTCCGCGCCCACGAGCAC